>CANRHK010000042.1 GCA_947630395.1 uncultured Oscillospiraceae bacterium | reverse complement strand
CTGGCAATACCCCAAGGACCTGTATTTATAGGCGGAACATGCCGGATGGGCGAGGGATTTTTCCGCCAGACAAGGCGATTTGACGCGGCCATACTGGATGTATGGCAAGGAAAGTCAACGCGGTATGGCGGAAAAAGACCCGCCCAGGCGGCGTGGGACGCCTGTGAATACAGGTTCTAAGCCATGCCTTCGGAAATTCACCCGCCCGGTCAGAGAATCGCCGCTTGACGGCAGGGCCCGCCTGGAGTATGATATTGGTAATGATCGGCGCTCGCGGAGCGCCGGTGAAGGAGAGAAATTGCCCCATGCTGTCGGTATTTCTGTACGCGTTCAATGCCGTGGTCCCCATTCTGCTGCTGGTCCTGGTGGGATATTTTTTCCGGGTGAAGGAGGTCTTCCCCGAGGATTTTTTCAAGCTTCTGAACACGCTGTCCTTCCGCTGCGGCCTCCCGCTGCTGCTGTTCATGAACATCTACCAGCTGGACAGCGTGCGGGAGATCGATCTGGCGCTGTCGGGGTGCATTCTGCTCTCCTGCGCGGTCATGACCCTGCTGGGGTTCGCGCTGGCCCATCTGGCCACACGGGATCCGCGGCGCAGGGGCGTGCTGGTCCAGGCCGCTTTCCGCTCCAATTTCTCCATCATCGGCCTGCCCCTGTCGGAGGGGCTGGCGGGCGCGGCGGGTATCGCGGTGGCCGCCTCCATGCAGGCCCCCACGGTGTTCTATTTCAACTTCGTGGCGGTGCTGGTGCTGTGTATCTACACCGAGGGTGAGAGCAGCTCCCATATCAGGAAAGTTTTGCAGGGACTGATCCACAACCCACTGCTCTGGGGCATCGCGGCGGGGCTGGCGGTACTGGTGGTGCGGGAGCTGATGCCGCTGACGGCAGCGGGGGAGCTGCCTTTCAGTATCTCCCGGGATTTGCCCTGGCTGTATACCACGATGAAATATCTGTCCCAGATCGCCACGCCGGTGTCCCTAATCGCCATGGGCGGGCAGTTCAAATTCTCCGATGTGCCCGGTATCCGCAAGGAACTGATCACCGGCGTGGCCGCCAGATTGCTGCTGTCGCCCCTGGTGGGCTTTTCCATCACCTTTGCGCTCCAGCGCCTGGGGCTGGTGGCCATCACCCCCGCCGCCATCGGCACGCTGATCGCGGCCTACGGATCCCCGGTGGCGGTGTCCAGCGTACCCATGGCCGCCGAGATGGGGGCGGATGACAAGCTGGCCAGCCAGATTGTGGTCTGGTCGTCCCTGCTGAGCATGGGGACCATCTTTCTGATGGCGGTACTGTTCCGGTCCATCGGGATGCTGTAGGACGCCGGCCTTCTGCGTAATCGATCGATTCCACCCTGTAGGGGCGGATATCCCCATTCGCCCGTTTATCCCCAATCAAAACATCCACGGGAGGACAGACAATGAGAGACGGATTTGTCAAGGTTGCCGCCGGTACGCCGGAGATCCGGGTAGCGGACTGCGCCTACAACGCCCGGCAGTGCATCACGCTTGTCAGGGAGGCGGCGGCGCTGGGAGTCAAGGTGCTGGCGTTGCCGGAGCTTTGCCTGACGGGCTACACCTGCGGCGACCTGTTTTTGCAGGACACGCTCCTGGACGGCGCGGAGGCCGCCTTGGGCACGGTGCTGGAGGCCGCGAAGGACGTGGACATGCTGATTGCCCTGGGCCTGCCGGTGCGGTATGAGAACAAGCTTTACAACTGTGCGGCGCTGCTGCACAGGGGCGAGCTGCTGGCCCTGGTGCCCAAGCGGTACCTGCCCAACTACAGCGAGTTCTATGAGCAGCGCTGGTTCACCTCCGGCGCGGGCGTCCACGACTATGTGCATGTGGCCGGCAGGGACGTGGGCATCAACAGCCAGCGGATTTTGCGCTGCGCGTCGGTACCGGCGCTGGCCGTGGGCGTGGAGGTCTGCGAGGATCTGTGGTCCCCGGATCCCCCCTCCGCCGCCCTGGCCCAGGCGGGGGCCACGCTGATTCTGAATCTGTCCGCCAGCGATGAGGTGGTAGGCAAGGCGGACTACCGCCGCCAGCTGGTGTCCGGCCAGTCCGCCCGGCTTCTCTGCGCCTATGTCTACGCCGATGCCGGAGAGGGAGAGTCCTCCACCGACATGGTCTTCGCGGGCCACAATCTGATTGCGGAGAATGGCGCCATTCTGGCGGAGAAGCGTTTTTCCACCGGCTTGACGGTCACGGAGATCGACGTGAACCGCCTGGCCTTTGAGCGCCGCCGCTGCACCACCTTTGTGAGCAAAACCTCCCCGGAGACCTACTGGTATACCCAGTTTGAGCTGGAGCTGGCGAATACTGTCCTCACCCGCCCCGTGGCGCCCAACCCCTTTGTCCCGGCGGACCGGGGGGACCGGGCGGAGCGCTGCCGGGAGATCCTGACCATCGCCGCCGCCGGCCTCAAGAAGCGGCTCAAGCACACGAACGCAAAAACCGCCGTAGTGGGCCTGTCCGGCGGCCTGGATTCCACCCTGGCGATTCTGATTACCGCCCTGGCCTTCGATGCCCTGGGCCGGGACCGCCGGGAGATTGTGGCGGTCACCATGCCCTGCTTCGGCACCACCAGCCGCACCAAATCCAACGCCGAGGTGCTGGCGGAGGATCTGGGGGCCACGCTGAAGATAGTCGATATCGGCGAGGCGGTCACAATCCACTTCCGGGACATCGACCAGAGCATGGATGACCACTCCGTCACCTTTGAGAACGGGCAGGCCCGGGAGCGCACCCAGGTGCTGATGGACATTGCCAACCGGACCGGGGGTCTGGTGGTGGGCACCGGCGATCTCAGCGAGCTGGCCCTGGGCTGGGCCACCTACAACGGCGACCACATGAGCATGTACGGCGTCAACGCCTCCATCCCCAAGACCCTGGTCCGCCACCTGGTGGCCTACGCCGCCGGCGAGGCGAAGGAGACTTCTCCGCGCCTTGCCGCCGTACTGCGGGACATTCTGGACACCCCGGTCTCCCCAGAGCTGCTGCCCCCCAAAGACGGAGAAATCGCGCAGCGCACGGAAGATCTGGTGGGACCCTATGAGCTCCACGACTTTTTCCTGTACTACGCCGTCCGGTGGGGCTTCCCGCCCCGGAAGGTGTACCGCCTGGCCCTGTACGCCCTGGGGGAGCGGTACGACGGAGAGACGATTCTGAAGTGGCTGAAAAACTTCTACCGCCGGTTCTTCTCCCAGCAATTCAAGCGATCCTGCCTGCCCGACGGCCCCAAGGTTGGCACGGTCACCCTGTCCCCCCGAGGCGATTGGCGCATGCCCAGCGACGCGGTTTCGGCCCTGTGGCTGGAGGAAGCGGAAGCGCTGTAGAAATCCATATAAACACCCACCCCCAATTCGCGCAAAAAATCCCCGCGGCGCTCTGCTGGAGGCGAAAGGAGTAGATAGCCTCGCCAAGTAGCTCAACGGCGGCGTTGGCGGCGGCCTGGGGGTCCTGACCGGCGGCTACGGCGCCCACCAGGATCTGCATTCCCCATTCCTTCAGGCAGTCGTAGGCACCGGCGGCCTGGCCATCAGTTCGCAGACCGCATCCCTCAGGCGCGTCAGGGCCGGGGAGGAGAGCCCATGGCGCTGTGTCTCCGTCATGTCCGCTGTAAAAAGGTCCATCCCTATTCCCTCAAAAAAGACTATGGCAATTTTACCATATTTCCCTGAAAAAAAACACTTCATATCTTTCTTTTTCCTATTGACCGGAGGAAAAAAGGGCACTACAATAGGACGCATGCGACAGAAGTATGTCGCTTGCGACTTTTTTGTGAGGTGAACGGACACGGAAAACGGTGAACATCCCCTGCGGCTGGGGCAGAAGCTGCGGATCATCAACAACAGCTTCTGCCGCATCGCCGACGAGACCACCCAGGAGCTGGGCATCACGGGCATGCAGTCCTTCCTGCTGGGCTACCTGAACGCCGCCAGCGGCACGCCCCCCTGCCAGCACGACATCACGGAGCGCTTCAACATCAAGCACTCCACCGCCACGGGCCTGCTGGCCCGGCTGTGCGAGAAGGGCTTTGTGGAGTTCGCGGCGGACAGATACGACGGGCGCATCAAGCGCATCGTCATCACCCGGGCCGGCCGGGACGCCGCGGAGCAGACGAAGGCGCGGCTGGACGGCATGGAGGAGCGGCTGACCTCCAACTTCTCCCCGGAGGATCTGGGGACCCTCCACGCCCTTTTAGACAAGCTGGTGGAAAACGCAATGAGATCCGGCGGCCGGTGCCGGGACAGGGAAGGAGAATAGCGACTTGATTAGAAGACTTGCCCGGTGCGTCCGGGAATACACCCTCGCCGCCATCCTGGCGCCGCTGACCATGATCGGCGAGGTGGCCATGGAGGTCACCATCCCCAAGGTGATGGCGGACCTTTACGACTATGGCGTCAAGCTGGGGGACCTGCACGTAGTGTTGACCCGCTCCCTGGAGCTGGTGCTGTGCGCCCTGTGCTCCCTGGCCTTCGGCGTGGCCTCCGCGGCCTTCGCCACCAGGGCGGCCACGGGCTTTGCCAAGAACCTGCGGCACGATATGTACTACCGCGTCCAGGACTACAGCTTTTCCAACATCGACAAATTTTCCACCGCCTCCATCGTCACCCGCCTGACGTCGGACGTAGCCAATCTCCAGATGACCTTCCAGATGATGATCCGCATGGCGGTGCGGGCCCCCATGACCATGATCCTGGCCTTCGTCTCCGCCATGACCATCTCGGTGAAGCTGTCCCTGGTCTACTGCGTGGCCATGCCCATCCTGATCGTGGCCCTTGTCTGCCTGGTCCCCCTGGTCCACAGCATCTTCGACCGGGTCTTCCGGACCTACGACAAGCTCAACAACGTGGTCCAGGAGAACGTCCACGGCATCCGGGTGGTGAAGAGCTTCGTCCGGGAGGACAAGGAGGTGGAGAAGTTCACTTCCATCTCCGACTCTATTTACAAGGACTTCTGCAAGGCCGAGAAGATTCTGGCCATCAACAACCCCCTCATGCAGACCTGCGTCTATGGGTGCATCCTGGCCATCTCTTGGTTCGGCGCTAAGATGGTCATCGCCTCCGGCAACAATCCTAAGTTGGGCCTGTCCACCGGCGAGCTGAGCTCCATGTTCACCTACACCACCCAGGTGCTCTCCTCCCTGATGATGCTCTCCATGGTCTACGTCATGATGATCATGAGCCGGGCACCCCTGCGGCGTACCTATGAGATCCTCACCGAGGAGCCGGACCTGGCGAGCCCCCCGGACCCGGTGACGGAGGTCCCCGACGGCTCCATTGACTTTGAGAATGTCAGCTTCAAATACTCCGCCAAGGCCAAGAACATGGCCCTCCGGGACGTGGACCTGCACATCCCCTCCGGCGCCACCGTGGGCATCCTGGGCGGCACCGGCTCCAGCAAATCCACCCTGGTCCAGCTGATCCCCCGGCTCTACGACGTGACCGAGGGGACGCTGAAGGTGGGCGGCGTGGACGTGCGGAACTACGACCTGACGGCCCTGCGGGACGCCGTGGCCATGGTGCTCCAGAAAAACGAGCTCTTCTCCGGCACCATCAAGGAGAATCTGCGCTGGGGCAACGCGGACGCCACGGACGAGGAGATCCGGCACGCCTGTGAGTTGGCCTGCGCCGACGAGTTCATTCAGGGCTTCCCCAAGGGCTACGACACCTACATCGAGCAGGGCGGCACCAACGTCTCCGGCGGCCAGAAGCAGAGGCTGTGCATCGCCCGGGCTCTTTTAAAGAAGCCGAAGATCCTCATTCTCGACGACTCCACCTCCGCGGTGGACACCAGGACCGACGCCATGATCCGCAAGGCCTTCGCCGAGGAGATCCCCGGCACCACCAAGCTCATCATCGCCCAGCGCGTGGCCAGCGTCCAGGACGCGGACCTGATCCTCATCATGGACGGCGGCACCATCGCCGCCATGGGCACCCATGAGGAGCTTCTGAAGACCTCCCCCATCTACCAGGAGGTCTATTCTTCCCAGGTGAAGGGAGGCGAGGACTGATGCCCCCTGTCAGACCCCGCGGGGACGGCCGGAAGGCCCGGAACCCGAAAAAGACGCTTCTGCGGCTTTTGAGCTACATGAAGAAGTATATCCCCATCCTTGTGATCGTGCTGATCTGCATCTGCGTCACCGCCTACGCCCAGACCCGCAGCGCCACCGCCCTGGGCAACCTGGTGGATGACTACCTGCTGCCCATGGTGGAATCCGGCCAGGCGGACTTCGCCGCCATTAGCCATTTCCTCCTGCGGCTGGCGGTCGTGCTGGTCCTGGGCATCTTCTGCGCCTGGCTCTATAACTTCCTGATGGTCTCCGTGGCCCAGGGCACCCAGAAGGTCATCCGGGACGAGATGTTCGCCAAAATGCAGAAGCTGCCCCTGCGGTACTTCGACCAGAACACCGCCGGCAACATCATGTCCCGCTACACCAGCGACATCGACACCCTGCGGCAGATGGTCTCCCAGTCCATCCCCCAGTGTGCCTCCTCCATTATCACCCTCATCGTCGTCTCGGTGACTCTGATCGCCACCTCCTGGATTTTGTGCATCGTCATGGTGTTCACCGTCTTTGCCATCGTCATGGTCACCACCTTCGTGGTGGGCCGCTCCGGCAAATACTTCCTCCGGCAGCAGCAGGCCCTGGGCAAGGTCAACGGCTACGTGGAGGAGCTTATCAACGGCCAGCGGGTGGTGAAGGTCTTCAACCATGAGGACGTCTGCAAGAAGGAGTTCGACCAGCTCAACGAGACCCTGTGCCAGAACGCCTACGTGGCCGGCGCCTATGCCAACGCCATGGGCCCCATCAACAACAACCTGGGCTATATCCAGTACGCCATCCTGGCGGTGGTGGGAGGCCTTCTGGCCGTGTCCTCCGGCGGGAGGCTTCTGGAGCTGGGACACTTCATGAACTTCATGATCCTCTCCCGCACCTTCAACATGCCCATCGCCCAGATCAGCAACCAGCTGAACGCCATCGTCCTGGCCCTGGCCGGCGCGGAGCGCATCTTCGACCTGATGGACGAGGAGCCGGAGGCGGATGACGGCTATGTCACCCTGGTCAACGCGGAGATCGGCCCCGACGGCGCCATCACCGAGTCCGAAAAGCGCACTGGCCGCTGGGCCTGGAAGCACCCCCACAAGGCCGACGGCACCATCACCTACACCGAGCTGAAGGGCGACATCGTCATGGACCAGGTGGACTTCAGCTACGTGCCGGATAAGCAGATCCTCTACGACATCTCCCTCTACGCCAAGCCCGGCCAGAAGCTGGCCTTCGTGGGCGCCACCGGCGCGGGGAAGACCACCATCACCAACCTCATCAACCGCTTCTACGACATCGAGGACGGCAAGATCCGCTACGACGGCATCAATATCAACAAGATCAAAAAGCCGGACCTGCGCCGCTCCCTGGGCGTGGTGCTCCAGGACGTGAACCTCTTCACCGGCACGGTCATGGAGAACATCCGCTACGGGAAGCTGGACGCCACGGACGAGGAGTGCATCGCGGCGGCGAAGCTCGCCAACGCCCACGACTTCATCACCCGCCTGCCCGAGGGCTATGACACCGTACTCACCAACAACGGCGCCCGTCTGAGCCAAGGCCAGCGGCAGCTCATCTCCATCGCCCGGGCCGCCGTGGCCGACCCCCCGGTGATGATCCTGGACGAGGCCACCAGCTCCATCGACACCCGCACCGAGCGCCTTGTCCAGAAGGGCATGGACCGTCTGATGGAGGGCCGCACGGTCTTCGTCATCGCCCACCGGCTCTCTACGGTCATGAACTCCAACGCCATCATGGTTTTAGACCACGGCCACATCATCGAGCGCGGTACCCACGACCAGCTCATCGCCCAAAAGGGCACCTACTACCAGCTCTACACAGGGGCCTTTGAACTAGAATAACGGGCTTCCCATGCAGGGAAACATACGGAAAAGGGCCGTGAATTCTGCGGAATTCACGGCCCTTTTCCCTGCCATTTTGCTATGTTTTTTCCTCATATTCGCTGTTGGTCAGCCCGCTCCGCGCAGAATCGGTCATGAACTGGATCGAGGTTGATCCGCCAGGCAGGGCAATATCCACCTTTCAATCAATATACTGCCGCTTTTTCCGATCGTAGATTTTGTTGCCGTCCCTGTCCAGAATGTACTCCTTCTTCTGCTTCGCGCCCCGCGCGCCGCCCTGCTCGATGGGCCGCATGGTCAGCATGATGTGGGCGTGGGGGTTGCCGTCCAGCTTGTCGTGTATGGCGATGTCGGCGCACATTCCCACGTCCACAAACTGCGCCTTGACATACTCCGGCACAAGGGAAATGCCCTGCTCCCGCGTCAGTTCACGGGGCAGGGCAAGCTCGATTTCCCGCGCAAGCTGCGCATTCTTCGCCCTTTTGGTTTTCTCCACCGCGTTCCATAAAACGGCGCGGTCGGCGTATGCGGCGGGGGCGGGCAGTAAAATCTCGGTGTGGACGATGCCGCCCTTGCGGGTGTAGTCGTGGGTTTCCCCGTCAAACTCGTCTATGATTCTATCTCCCGCCCGGTAAGCGGCCGCGGCAACGGCTGCCTTGCCCTTCTTCTCGGGGGCGAACAAGGGCCGGGACCAGGACACCAAACTCTTTGACGCTCTCCACGGTCTCCCGCATGGCATCATCGTCCCGGACCTTGAATGGGGGGTGGGGAATGGGTGGAGCTGCGTCCATTGTGCCCCTTTTTTCGTTTCCGGGACAGGTCACTGAGAGGGAGAAATCATGAGCAAATACTTTATGGGACAGACGCCCCTGGCAGAGATGGAGCGGGAGATGATGGAGCCCCGTCGAGGGGCGGGGCCGCCGGCCTTCCGTGGGGCTGTGTGCTGCCTGAGGGATAAGATGTGCCGCCGCTGCCGGGAGGCCCAGTGCCGGGACAACACCTATCACCGCTGTCCGGCGGAGCCCAAGCGGACAGAGACGCTGCCGTACCGTGAGCTGGCGCGGCGCTACTTCCAGGGGGCGGTGCCCACCGCCTTGGGGAGCGGATCGCCGCCGAAGCGGACCGGCTGCCGGCATTCACCTACGCCCCCGGCCAGAAAGTACGTCTGACCCAGGCGCTGCGGCTGGCGGGCTACCCGGGCGGAGAAGGGCTCAATCCCCAAACCCTGGCGGCGCTGTATCTGCTGACAGCCAGCGATACGCTGTGGCAGCGGGCAGAGGTAACGCTGGCAGGCGGGGAGATGGCAGTCCGGCCCATCCGGCAAAAGGAGCTGGGGCTCCAGGAGGAGGTGCTGTACCGGATGGCCCGGGGCCTCCAGCGCGGGACCGCTGCGGTGTCCCTCCATGATCTGGCGAACGAACAGCTGGTGAGCGCGGAGACGCTGCGTCTGGTGGTCAACGGCATCCTGGCGGCCCGGTATGGACAGCGGATCATGGGTGCGGTGTTCAAAGAGGGGGCGGCGCGGATATGATCCAGTTTCAAGCGCAGCTCAGCAACCCCGCCCACCCTGAATACGGGAGCCTCACCGTCCCCTTTCCCATCCCGGAGGACGAGTATGACCGCGTTCTGGAGAGGCTGGATATGCTTGAGGCTAGTGACGCGGTGCGGCGAGACTGCCGGGTGGAGGAGATGAGCGGCGATTGCAGGCCCCTGAAATGGCTGAAGGGCCAGACAGTCAATGTGGACGAGCTGGACTACCTGGCCAAGCGGCTGGACAGCTTCGATGTCTACGAGGCGTAGCAGTATGAGGCTGCGGCCTCCAGGCACGGGAAGGATATCGAGAGCCTTATCAATCTGACCTTCTGCTGCCAGCAGGTCACGGTCATCACAGACTTTTCTGATTTGGAGGAGGTGGGGCGGAAGCACTACATGACATGTAAGGGGGGTTCCCGTTGCGGAACTGGAGGCTCTGGATGGATATGAACCGGCCCTTCGGCTCATTGAAAACGGAGGAAGTGGATCCGGCTGCTGTATCTTCCCTCGCCGGACAGTATCATTGAGCGGGCCCTGCTCCGGGCAGAATTCCAGGACAGGAGGGACTTTCAGATAGAGGACACCACCGGTTGGCTGCCGGACGCAGTTTCGGACGCGCTGGATATGGAACATGTGATGGTTCCGTGGTCTGAAGCCCGCGAAAGTCGGCAGAAAGATGCCCAAACAGGTAAAGCTGTGGAAAGCTATCCAGGCCCCCCATCACCAGGCCGAAGATGAAAGAAGCTATATGCTGCCTTTGATAATAGAAGGAATCCCGCATACCAGCCGTACTACGGCGCTGGCCTCCCGCGCCAACAGCACGCACAGCCGGCCGGTGCGCTCCCGGCCCAGCCGCTCCCGCCGGTCCACCGGGATCACCCCACTGCCCACCTCGTTGCAGATGACCACCTGTTTCTCGCGCAGACTGTCAAACAGCTGATCCGCACTGTCCGGATCGGCAAACACCAGCCGCTCGGTGTGGAAGATCACCGGCCGGCCGTCCAGCACGCCGTCCGCCATGTCCTCGCCGCGGTAGCCAAGAGACCGGACAAAGGTCCGTTTCCCAGCGCCTTCGCCGCCAATGATCAGGATCATAGGAGCAGTTCCCCCTTTCTCACCAGCGGGATCCCGCAGACCAGCTCATACACTGCGTCCGCCCGTCGAACCAATTCCGCGTTGATCTTCCCCAGCACCTCCACATAGGCGCTGGTGGCCGGGTCATAGCCTCCGCCGTCGCTGCCTACGTCATTGGTCACCACCACCACGTGCCCGCACCGGCGGCACAGATTCTCCACACCGGCCAGCACCTTCTCCCGGGGATCCGTCATGTTCCCATCTTTGTCGAACATCTCATTGGCCGTCAAATTGCAGATGCATTCCAGCAGCGCCGTGCCGCCGCCGGGGAGGGAGAGGGAATCCAGGTCCGTATACCGCTCCAACGTCTCAAATCCCTTGTCACAGCGCATAGCCCGGTGGCGGGCAATTTTTTCCTCACTGCCGTCTCCAAAAGGCTGCATGGCGGCGATGTAGTACCGTGGGCCAGGCAGATGCGTACACAGCAGCTCCGCGTAGGAGCTCTTGCCGCAGCCGGAACCCCCTGTCAGCAGGATCAGCAACCGCATTTCCCCCCTCTGCTGTAGCTTTTGAGGCTAGTGTACCATTCCAGCCCCGGGAAGTCAAGGCCGGGTGCGCCCCCTTTTTCATGCCGGAAAGAACTGTGAGCCATTGTGCTTGGTGGTATTCAGAAGCTTCCCCACAAGCATCAATATAAGTGGTATCTATAAAAGAATACAAGTTCAGCTTTTTCCTGCCGATTACAACAAAAATAGGACTTATAATTTAGAAGTAATAGCAAATGACAAGCAAAATTAATGAGATTATACTGTAGTGTGTGGAATGACGCGGCGAAAAAAACCAGAACAGCTTGTTATCAAAGCGCACTCAGCTCCTTACTGCTTCAGCTGACGCGAAAGGATGGAAAGTAAAATGCAATCAGAATATTTATCTGTCATTGATGAAAAGCGGCCTCTGCTAAAGCAGATTGCGGATTACCTGTGGGAGCATCCAGAAACGGCATTTACGGAATTTCAATCGGCGGCATACCTTTGCTGGGCCCTGCGTGAGGAGGGCTTTGAGGTGGAAGAAAAGCTTGCCGGTATCCCAACCGCCTTCTCCGGACGCTTCGGGAAGGGCGGACCCGTTATCGGGATTTTGGGAGAATTCGACGCGCTGAGCGGCCTTGGCCAAGTGGCCTGTGTGACCGAAAAGCTGCCCGACGGAAAGCCCTGCGGACATGGCTGCGGGCATAATCTGCTGGGTGCGGCGTCTTTTGGCGCGGCCCTTGCCGTCAAACGCTACCTGGAGGAGACCGGCGGTCCCGGTACCGTCGTCTATTACGGCTGTCCCGGAGAGGAAGGCGGCTCCGGCAAAACCTTCATGGCCCGCGATGGGGTTTTTGACCAGCTGGATGCGGCGATCAGTTGGCATCCGGATGATGAAACCGGAGTGCGCACCAAAAATTCGCTGGCAAACTGTCAGGTCCTCTACAAATTCGACGGGGAGGCATCCCACGCCGGACTCCAGCCGCACCTGGGCCGCAGCGCCCTGGACGCGGTGGAGCTGATGAACGTTGGCGCCAATTTCCTACGGGAGCATGTGATCCCGGAGGCGCGGATACACTATGCCATTACAGATGCGGGCGGCACGGCGCCGAACGTGGTACAGCCGCATGCGGAGGTGCTGTACCTGATCCGTGCGCCGCACAGCAGTCAGGTGCAGGACATCTATCACCGCATCAACGATATTGCCCAGGGCGCTGCGCTGATGACCGGAACAAAACCAGAGCATGAATTGATGAAGGCTTGCTCGGAGATCGTGCTCAACAACACGCTGGAGCAGCTGATGTATGAAAAAATGCTGGAGATCGGTGCGCCGGAGATCACGGAGGAGGATCTCGCGTTTGCCCGGGAGTTGACGGAGAAAGCCCTGCCCCAGGGACAGAGGGCTGATCCGGACCATCCGATCCACGCGGAGATCAAACCGTTTCACTGGGGAGAAATCACGCCGAATGCAGGCTCTACAGATGTAGGTGACGTCAGCTGGATCTGTCCGACGGTACAGTGTGCGGCGGCCACGCTGGCGTGGGGAACGCCGGGACATTCCTGGCAGGTCGTGACCCAAGGGAAAATGCCGCTGGCATATAAGATGATGTCCTTTGCCGCCAAGACTATGGCGGCCACCGCAGTTGCGTTGATGGCCGGTCCGGAGCTGCTGCGGGAGGCCAAAGCGGAGCACCGTTCACAGATCGGAAAGGACGGATATTTCTGTCCAATCCCAAAGGGCGTCCAGCCCAGGGCCGTACATTCATTTGGGCACTAATGAGAATCGAGGGATCGCAGAATGGGACATCTTGCGTATAAGAAGCTTGTCGAACGGCATCGCGAAAAGATCTTGGAAGTGGAGCGCTACCTGTGGAAGCACCCGGAAACCGGATTCAGAGAGTGGAACACGCAAAACTATTTGGCGGAGTTTTTTGAGAGCGTGGGATATGAGCTGCACTATGCAGGGGATATCCCAGGTTTCTACACGGATATTGATACCGGACGCTCCGGCCCGAAGATTCTGATCCTGGGGGAAATGGATGCATTGCTTGTGCCCGGCCACCCGGAAAATGTGGGAGGCTGCGTCCATGCCTGCGGCCATAATGCCCAGTGTGCGGCGCTGGCCGGGACAGCGTTGGCGCTAAAGGAGCCAGGGGCGTTGGATGGGCTATGCGGTTCCGTCCGGCTGATGGCGGTCCCGGCGGAGGAAATGATCGAATTTTCGTTCCGGGAGGAACTTCGCAGGCGGGGAATCATTCGCTACTACGGGGGCAAAACAGAGTTCCTGTTTCGTGGGTATCTGGATGGCTGTGATATCGCCTATTTGAATCACGTCCGCACGGGTATCCATCACCCCCGCTTTGACTTTAACGATTCCAACGGCTTCATGACCAAGACGGTCACTTACAAAGGAAAAGCATCCCACGCCGGCGGAAATCCGCAAAACGGGATCAACGCCCTTTATGCCGCCTCCTTGGGATTGCAGGCGATCAACAGTCTGCGGGAGACCTTTCCTGATGACAGCCACATCCGGGTCCACCCTGTGTTGACAGAGGGCGGGACGTCGGTCAACACGATCCCGGCTCGGGCGATCATCAGCACCTATATCCGGGGCGCAACAGTGGAATCTATTGGTCTCTCGCTTGCAAATATTAGGAAAAAGTTACAAAAAACACTTGACAAAAAGGGAAAAATCGGCGGCTACGCCT
>CANRHK010000041.1 GCA_947630395.1 uncultured Oscillospiraceae bacterium | reverse complement strand
GGTCAGGACCGCGTCGGCGTCCTCCACGCCGTACTGGGTGCGGTAGATGGCCTCCACGTTGGCCTTGTCGCCCATGAACATGGCGTAGGAGATCTTGCCGTCCTTGTTCAGGTCAACGGCGTCATAGTTGGCCAGCAGGTAGTCGCCGATCATCTTGCCCTGCATGTGGCCGGCCTCGGGGGCGTCGGTGCCGATGAAGCAGATGTTGTCGTGGGCGCCCAGGACCGTGCCCTCCTCGCCGTCGCCTTCCACCGCGCGGTTGAAGAAGATGACGGGCACGTCGCCGGCGGTCTGGAGAATCTGCTCGGCGGCGTCGGCGGAGCCGGAGGTGACCAGGTTGACTACCAGCAGGTTGTAGCCGTCGGTGACGGCGGTCTGGACCTGCTCCAGCTGGGTGGCCTGGGTGTTGTTGCCGTCGTAGTCCTTATACTCCACGCCGGCATTCTTCAGGTCGTCATTGAGAGCGGAGCGGACAGTGGACATAAAGGCGTCGCTGAACGCGTACCAGAACACGCCCACCTTCAGGCTACCGGTGGCGCTGCCGCCATCATCAGTCTGACCGCCGTTGTTGCCGCCGTCGTCGGTCTGGCCGCCATTATTGCCGCCGTTGTTACCGCCGCCGTTCCCGGCGTTGTCGCCGGAGCCGCCGCAGGCGACCATGGCGAACATCATCGACAGGGCCAGCAGCAGCGCAAGGATCTTTTTCATCTTGTTTTTCCTCCATTCATAATTTTGGGGTAAATTTCGCCAAAGCCCATCGGACTTTGCCCATTCATTTTATCAATCATGGTGGCAAAAAACAATGCAAAACCTTACGGGAAAAGGTAAGAAATTTTAATGTCCTCCCCAATACCCGTCAAAAAAACGGCCGAATCTTTGGCAAAAATCCACAAAAATCCGGCCGCGTTGTCTTTCATCCGAAGGGGAAGAGAGCCCGCTGGCTCTCCGGCGTGAACATATTGTCCCTGGTGACGATGGTGGTGGCGGTATCCACCAGCTTGTTGGGATCAAAGCTCTCCCCCTGGAGCAGCTTCCAGGCGTATTCCACCCCCAGGTAGCCCATGGCGTAGGGGTTCTGCACCACCAGCGCGGAGACGGCCCCCGTCTGCATCAGATCGATGCAGCGCACGTTGGTGTCAAAGCCCACCATGCGCACCCGGCCCGCCAGCCCCAGCTCGTCCACCGCCATGGCGGCGCCCACGGCCAGGGGCTCGTTCAGCCCCACCAGCACGTTGATCTCCGGGTGCTCCTCCAGCAGCCTCACCGCGCCGTCCCGGGCGGCCTGGGGGGTGGTGAGCACGTTGATGGTGTAGACATCCTCCACTCTCCCGTCCTCCTGGAGGGCCTGGCGGAGGCCCTCCTCCCGCTCCTGGCCGTTGCGGCTGCCCAGGTCGTAGTTGACGATACCCACCACCAGCGTCTCCTCACCGGCATCCAGGGCTGCGGCGGCGGTCATGCGTCCGGCCTCCACATTGTCCGTGCCGATGCGGACGCTGACGCTGTCGGAGGCCACGTCGCTGTCGATGACCACCACCTTCAGGCCCTTTTTCGCCGCCTCGTCGATGGCGGCGGCGTTCTCCTCGTAGCTGATGGCGGAGAAGACCAGGGCGCCGGCCCCCGCCTCCGCCGCCTGGGCGATGTAGTCGTTCTGGGCCTGGTAGTCCTCCTCGGTCTGGGGGCCCAGGATGGTGAGGTCGATGTTGTATTCCGCCGACGCGGCGTTGGCTCCGGCAAAGGCGGCCTGCCAGAACTCCGTATCCAGGGACTTGGCCACAAAATACACCCTGTGCGCGGCCCCGCCGCTGCTGGCGGCGCAGCCGGCCAGCAGCAGCGCCGCCAGCAGCAGGGGCAAAAGGCACTTACCGGTTCTCATATTCCGCCTCCTCCGTGACCTTGGGCATCCGCACCAGCACCCGGGTCCCCACGTCGGGGCGGCTGTGGATGGTAATTCCGTAGGGACTGCCGAAGTAGATCTTCAGCCGGTCATTGACATTCTTGATGCCGATGCCGGCGTGATCGCTGCGCTCCTTGCCCATGATGGCGCGGATCTGCTCCTCGTCCATGCCGTTGCCGTTGTCCTCCACCGTGAAGAGCACGTCCTCCCCGTCCAGCCGTACCGAGACGCGGATCTCCCCCTCGTCCACCAGCCCGTTGATGCCGTGATAGATGGCGTTCTCCAGCAGGGGCTGGAGGGTGATCTTGTTGCACAGGTAGTCCAAGCACTCCGGCGCCGCGTCAAAGGAGTAGGTGAACTGGTTCTTGTAGCGGTAGGACTGGATTTTGAGGTAGCTCTCCGCGTGCTGGAGCTCGCTGCGGATGCTGATGAGCTCGTGGCCCCGGCTGATGCTGATGCGGAAGAGGGTAGCCAGGGCGTTGACCATGCGCACGGCCTCGCCGTTTTTCCCCTGCTCGCACATCCAGGAGATGGAGTCCAGGGTGTTGTAGAGAAAGTGGGGATTGATCTGGGCCTGGAGGGCCTTCAGCTCGGTCTTGCGCAGGTTGATCTCCTCGCTGCGGACATTCTCCACCAGCTGGCGGATGCGCTGCACCATCTGCCCGAAGGACTCCGAGAGCATCCGGGCCTCCCGGGCCATGCCGGGGGCGGGCTTGTAGGTGAAGCTGTCCGCGTCCCGCTCAAAGCGCTGCATGGCCTCAGCCAGGCTGTGGATGGGCCGGGAGAGGGTGCGGGAGAGAATGGCGCTGATGATCAGGGAGGCCGCCAGGATCAGCAGCACCGACGGGATCAGCAGCCGGACCGCCTCGCGCACGCTGTCGGAGATCAGCTCCTCCAGATAGCTGACGCCCACCATCCGCCAGTTGCCGTTTTTCAGGGTCTGGACCGTGTAGATGACGCCGCCGGAGACATGGTTCCCGTCCTCCAGACCGGCGATATAGGCGCTGTCCTCGCTTTTCAGGGAGGAGTAAATCAGCTGCTGCTGGGGGTGGTAGACGATATCCCCCCTCCCGTCCATCAGGAAGCAGTAGCCCCGCTGGCCGATGCCGATGCCGCTGATATAGGAGGAGATGTTGGAGCAGCTGATGTCCAGCGCCACCCAGGCCTCCGCCCCCGCCGCGTCCAGCGGGGCGATCATGGTGACCGCCCAGGGATAGTAGCCCTCGAAGATGGAGACCACGTGGGGCGGCGAGATATAGCCGCTCCGGTACTTCTCCATCTGCCCGGCGTCAAAGGACAGGTTCACGGCGGCGTCCCGCCGCACGCTGCCGCCCAGGCTGTAGCAGTTGACCAGGCGTCCCTGGCCGTCGTAGGTGCTGACCGCCACCACATCCGGCCGGATGGCCAGCAGGGTGTCGAAAAATCCCTCCCGGTCCGGGTCCTCGCCCTCCAGGGAGCCCTCCAGCAGCGCCATCAGCTCGTTGATGTCGTCCAGATACTCGTCCACCCGGACGGCGGCCTGGGAGATGGTCCGGCTGCTGCCGGTCTGGGCGCTGCGGAAGAGAGAATCCCGGTAGGTGCGCAGGAAGACCAGCATGGTGCACGCCAGCACGGCGGCCACCGTGCTGAGGATGGAGAACATCAGCACGGTGTTCATGGAAAGGCCCTTACGGCTTCTGCGGCTCTCCACCCTGGTCCTCCTTTCCGCCGCCCCGGCGCATTTTCAGCGGCGATACGCCATAGTATTTCTTGAAGCAAAAGCTGAAGTAGTGCTGATCGCTGTAGCCGCAGCGGCGGGCCGCCTCGGCGATCTTCACGTTCCCCGCCGAGATGAGGCTCAGGGCGGCCTCCATCCGCTTCTTGATCAGCAGGTTGATAAAGGTGTCCCCGGCGTACTTCTTCATATTGGCGCTGAGATAGTTGGGACTCACATGCAGCTGTTCGCTGACGGAGAGCAGGGACAGGCCCTCGTCCATATAGTTCTGCTCGATCATGCGCATGGCCCTGCCACACAGTTCGCCCACGCCGCCCTGCCGCCGCTCGGCCAATGCGCTCTGGCCGGCCATGCACACCTCACGGATCCGGCGCTTCAGCTCCTGGGCGTCGATTCCGGCGGTCAGCGGATCAGACAGGCCGCACCGCTGGAACAGCCGGGAGATCTCGCCGGACGGCAGCGCGTGGAGCAGGATGTTCCGGACGGTGGTCAGCACCTGGAGCAGGGAGAGCTGGTCTCCGCTGTCCCCCGCCGGCGGGAGAACCTGGGCCAGATACCGCTCCAGCTCATACCGGTCCGCGCCGTACAGGAGCTTTTCCAGCTGCGCGGCGCTGTCCGTGACCTCCGCGGCGGAGACCTCCTGCTCGGAGCGCAGATCGCCCATGCGGCGGATTCCGCTCTCTCCGGAGGCGCGCTGGGCGTCGACGGCCTCCCCGCAGGCGGAGTGACAGAGGCTCAGCCGGTTGAAGATGCGGCTGACGCCGATGGCACAGTCCGGATGGAACAGGCGGCGCAGCACCTGGAGCAGCTCGTCCAGGGCTGTGCCCAGGCGGGAAAAGCCGGTCTCCGAGACCAGCAGCGTCAGCACCCTCCCGCCGGAGACCACGCTGCAACAGCTGCAATATTTTTGTAGCACCTTATCAATCGTACCGGCCACGGCCGGTACGATTGAGCCGCCCATATGGGTGGCTAAGACCACTACCTGATACGGAGGCGTCGCCACAAACCCCTGTTCCGCCAGGGCGGAGAGGATCGCCGCCTCCTCCGGCGGGTCGGCAAAGCCGTCCAGGAGCAAGGAGGCCACCGTCAGCGGAAGGCTGCCGCCCCGGTCTGTGTCGGAGGAGAGATAGTGGAACTTGGCCTCCATCTTGGCGTGGATCTCCCTCAGGGCCTGGGCCAGCTTCTCCATGCTGATGGGCTTGAGCAGATAGGCGATGACCTCCGACTCGATGGCCGCCTGGGCGTACTCAAAGTCGTCATAGCCGGTGAGGAAGGCCACCTGAATCAGGGGCTGGAGCTCCCGGACCTGCCGGGCCAGGCTGGTGCCGCTGATAAAGGGCATGTGGATATCTGTCAGCAGCAGGTCCGGCTGGAGCTGTTCCACCAGCTGCAGGGCGTCCAGGCCGTTGCCGGCGCTGCCCAGCAGCCGGAAGCCCAGGCCCTCCCAGTCTGTCAGACGGCAGACGGCCTGACACAGTTCCTCCTCGTCGTCGGCCACCAGCACGGTATACAGTTCCCGTTCCTTCACGGCGCTCACCTCACAGATGGAAGATTCTCTGTATAAAAGGTAACATAGTTTTGGCCGCGGGTCAATGGGAGTGTTCCTTCCCGATTCTGAAAATTGCCCGCGGGCCGGAAAAATTGCACAAGGCGCTCCCTCATTTGAAAAAATTTTTGGAATTTTCTGAGAACTTTGCGTTTACAATGTCTTACGCCATTGACACCACAGGGGTCTGTTCATATAATACTCTATGTCAGAGACATATGTCTTCTATATAGAGACATTCCGAAAAGTTTTTGCAATTAAAGCATGGACAACCTGCAAAAACGGACAGGAGGCACGATGAAGCAGGAAAGAAATCTGTATTTGCCGCGGTTCGAGCACGACTCCTGCGGCATTGGCGCGATTATCAACATCCGGGGTGAGAAAACCCGCGCCGCGGTGGACGACGCGCTGAAGATTGTGGAGAAGCTGGAGCACCGGGCGGGCCAGGACGCCGAGGGCCGCACCGGCGACGGCGTGGGCATCATTCTGCAAATCCCCCACGCCATGTTCCACCGGATGATGCTGGAGCAGGGGGTGGACATCGGCGGGGAGCGGGACTACGGCGTGGGGATGTTCTTCTTCCCCCAGAGCACCCACCTGCGCAGCCAGGCCCGGAAGATGTTCGAGATCATCTGTCAGAAGGAGGGGCTGGAGTTCCTGGCCTGGCGGCGGGTGCCCACGGCGCCGGACGTGCTGGGGGACAAGGCGAAGAGCTCCATGCCCGCCATCGTCCAGTGCTTTATCCGCCGTCCGGCGAACGTCTCCCGGGGGCTGGACTTCGACAGAAAGCTGTACATCGTCCGCCGGGAGTTTGAGCAGTCCAGCGAGCACACCTACGTCTGCTCTCTCTCCAGCCGCACCGTGGTCTACAAGGGCATGTTCCTGGTGGGCCAGCTGCGGCGGTTCTACCCCGACCTCCAGGAGCCAGACTGCGTGTCCGCCCTGGCCATGGTTCACAGCCGCTTCTCCACCAACACCACTCCCAGCTGGGAGCGGGCCCACCCCAACCGGCTCATTCTCCACAACGGGGAGATCAACACCATCCGGGGCAACGTGGACAGGATGCTGGCCCGTGAGGAGACTATGTTCTCCGACATTATGCGAAACGACATCGACAAGGTGTTGCCGGTCATCGACGGCGAGGGATCCGACTCCGCCATGCTGGACAACACCCTGGAGTTTCTCATGATGAACGGCATCGACCTGCCGCTGGCGGTGATGCTGACCATCCCGGAGGCCTGGCGGGAGGATCGGGACATGGATCGGGACGTCCGGGACATGTACCACTACTACGCCACCATGATGGAGCCCTGGGACGGCCCGGCGGCCATTCTGTACACCGACGGCGATATTGTGGGGGCCACCCTGGACCGCAACGGCCTCCGGCCCGTGCGGTACTACGTCACCGACACCGGCAGTTTGATTCTGGCCTCCGAGGTGGGGGTGCTGGACATCCCCGTGGAGCATGTCATTAAGAAGGACCGGATCCGCCCCGGCAAGATGCTGGTGGTGGACACGGTGAAGGGCGAGATTATTGAGGACCGGGAGCTGAAGGCCCGCTACGCCGCCACGGAGCCCTACGGCGAGTGGGTGGACCAGAACATCGTCCCGCTGGAGGACCTGCCGGTGCCCAACCGGAAGGTGCCGGTCCACACCCAGAAGGAGCGGGACCGGCTCTACAAGGCCTTCGGCTACTCCTATGACGACATTAAAGACGTCATCCTGAAGATGGCCGCCGACGGCGCCGAGCCCACCACCTCCATGGGCGTGGACATTCCCCTGGCGGTGCTCAGCGAGAAGCACCAGAGCCTGTTCTCCTACTTCAAGCAGATGTTCGCCCAGGTGACCAACCCGCCCATCGACGCCATCCGGGAGGAGATTGTCGCCGACACCACCGTCTACGTAGGCTCTGACGGCAACCTGCTGGAGACCAAGGCGGAGAACTGCCGGGTGCTGGAGGTGCGGAATCCCATCCTCACCAGCGTGGACCTGCTGAAAATCCAGTGCATGGACGTGCCCGGCTTCCGGGTGGAGACGGTGAGCCTGCTGTACTTCAAGAACACGTCCCTGAAAAAGGCGCTGGACAGGCTGTTTGTCAGCTGCGACAGGGCCTACAAGAACGGGGCCAACATCATCATCCTCTCCGACAGGGGGGTGGACGAGAACCATGTGGCCATCCCGTCCCTGCTGGCGGTGTCCGCCATGGAGCAGCACCTCATCCGCACCAAGAAGCGGACCAGCGTGTCCATCATCCTGGAGAGCGCCGAGCCAAGGGACGTGCATCACTTCGCCACCCTCCTGGGCTATGGCGCCCGGGCGGTGAACCCCTACCTGGCCCACGAGAGCATCCAGGAGATCATCGACGCGGGCCTGCTGAATAAAGAATACTCCGTGGCGGTGCGGGACTACAACAACGCCGTCCTCCACGGCATCGTGAAGATCGCCTCCAAGATGGGCATCTCCACCCTCCAGTCCTACCAGTCCGCCCAGATCTTTGAGGCCCTGGGCATCAGCGGCGAGGTGGTGGACGCCTACTTCACCAACACAGTGTCCCGGGTGGGCGGCGTGGGGCTGAAGGAGATCGAGGAGGGCGTGGAGTGGCAGCACAATCAGGCCTTCGACCCTTTGGGCCTCCAGGTGGACACCACCCTGGACAGCTTCGGCTACCACAAGCTCCGCAGCGGCAGCGACAAAGAGGACCACATGTACAACCCCCAGACCATCTTTCTCCTCCAGCGCTCCGCCCAGACCGGGGACTACGACCTGTACCGGCAGTACGCCACCCTGGTCAACGACGAGGGGATTCCCCACACCCTCCGGGGCTTGCTGCGGTTCAACTTCGACCAGTGCACCCCCATTCCCCTGGACGACGTGGAACCGGTAAGCTCCATCGTGAAGCGCTTTAAAACCGGGGCCATGAGCTACGGCTCCATTTCCCAGGAGGCCCACGAGTGCCTGGCCGCCGCCATGAACCGGCTGGGGGGCAAGTCCAACTCCGGCGAGGGCGGCGAAGACCCGGTCCGGCTGGGCACGCCCACCGCCAGCGCCATCAAGCAGGTGGCCTCCGGCCGCTTCGGCGTCACCAGCCGCTATCTGGTCAGCGCCAAGGAGGTGCAGATCAAGATGGCCCAGGGGGCCAAGCCCGGCGAGGGCGGCCACCTGCCCGGCGCCAAGGTCTACCCCTGGATCGCCAAGACCCGGTACTCCACCCCCGGCGTCAGCCTCATCTCCCCGCCGCCCCACCACGACATCTACTCCATCGAGGACCTGGCCCAGCTGATCTTCGATCTGAAGAACGCCAGCCCGGACGCCAAGATCTCCGTGAAGCTGGTCAGTGAGGCGGGCGTCGGCACCATCGCCTCCGGCGTGGCCAAGGCCGGAGCTCAGGTGGTGGTCATCTCCGGCTACGACGGCGGCACCGGCGCGGCCCCCCGGACCTCCATCCACTCCGCCGGCCTGCCCTGGGAGCTGGGCCTGGCGGAGGCCCACCAAACCCTGGTGAAAAACGGCCTCCGCCAGCGGGTGACCCTGGAGACCGACGGCAAGCTGATGACCGGCCGGGACGTGGCCATCGCGGCCATCCTGGGGGCGGAGGAGTTCGGCTTTGCCACCGCGCCCCTCATCACCCTGGGTTGCGTCATGATGCGGGTGTGCAACCTGGACACCTGCCCCATGGGCATCGCCACCCAGAACCCGGAGCTGAGAAAACGCTTCCGGGGCAAGCCGGAGTACGTCATGAACTTCATGGAGTTCGTGGCCCGGGAGCTGCGGGAGATTATGGCCCGGCTGGGCGTCCGCACCGTGGATGATCTGGTGGGCCACACCGAGTACGTCCGGGTCCGGGAGCACTCCATCACCCACCGGGCGGAGATGGTGGACATCAGCGGCATCCTCGAGCGGGTGGAGGGCGACTTCGTCACCAAGGACCCCTACGACTTCCACCTGGAGCGCACCCTAGACAGCCGGGTGCTGCTGAAGGAGCTGGGCGGCGCCCTGAAGGCGGGGAAGCCCCGGAGCGTCAGCCTGGAGATCTCCAGCACCGACCGGGCCTTTGGCGCCCTCTTCGGCGCCCACCTGACCAAGCTCTACCCGGAGGGCCTGCCGGAGGACACCTACGTGATCCACTGCAAGGGCGGCGCGGGCCAGTCCTTCGGGGCTTTCATCCCCGCTGGTATGACATTGGAGCTGGAGGGGGACAGCAACGACTACTTCGGCAAGGGCCTCTCCGGCGGCAAGCTGATTGTGAAGCCCCCGGCGGGCAGCCCCTTTGCCGCCGAGGAGAACATCATCGTGGGCAACGTGGCCCTCTACGGCGCCACCGGCGGCAAGGCGTTTATCCGGGGCGTGGCCGGGGAGCGGTTCTGCGTCCGCAACTCCGGGGCCTCCGCCGTGGCCGAAGGCGTGGGCAACCACGGCTGCGAGTACATGACCGGCGGCGTGACCGTCATTCTGGGGCCGGTGGGCCGGAACTTTGCCGCCGGCATGTCGGGCGGCGTGGCCTATGTGCTGGATGAGAAGCACGATCTGTACCGCCGCCTCAACAAGGACATGGTGTCCATGGAGGCCGTCCGGGAGAAGGTGGACGCCGTGCTCTTAAAGGAGCTCATCGAGGAGCACGTGTCCGCCACCGGATCGGAGCTGGGAAAGCGCATTCTGGCGGATATTGAGAACTATCTGCCCAAATTCAAGAAGATTGTCCCCCGGGACTACGCCCGGATGCTGCGTGCCATCGCGGCCTTCGAGGAGAAGGGCATGTCCCGGGCCCAGGCGGAGATCGAGGCCTTTGCCTCGCTCCACCGGAAGGAGGCGTGAGAGATGGGAAAGCCAACTGGATTTATGGAGTATGCCCGGCGTGAGGACCCCGTCCAGGCCCCGGCGGAGCGCCTGGAGCACTTCGGCGGCTTCCACGGCAGCTTGGACCAGGAGGAGCGCCAGCGGCAGGGAGCCCGGTGCATGGAGTGCGGGGTGCCCTTCTGCCAGTCCGGGTGCAGCTTCGGCAAGGGATCCTTCGGCTGTCCCCTCCACAACCTGATCCCCGAGTGGAACGACATGGTGTACCGGGGCAACAGCCGCCACGCCCTCAGCCGCCTGCTGAAGACCAACAACTTCCCGGAGTTCACCGGCCGGGTGTGCCCTGCCCTCTGCGAGCAGGCTTGCGTCTGCGGCATCGGCGGGGACCCGGTGACGGTCCGGGACAACGAGCTGAGCATCATTGAGTACGCCTATGAAAACGGCCTCATGAGGCCGCGGATTCCCGCCGTCCGCTCGGGGAAGAAGGTAGCGGTGGTGGGCAGCGGCCCCGCTGGTCTGGCCGCCGCAGACCAGCTGAACCACCGGGGCCACTCGGTCACCATATTTGAGCGGGACGACCGGCCCGGCGGTCTTCTGATGTACGGCATCCCCAGCATGAAGTTGCCCAAGGACGTGGTCATGCGGCGGCTGGATCTGATGGAGAAGGAGGGCATCCACTTCCTGTGCAATGTGGACGTGGGCCGGGCGGTGACGGCGGAGGACCTCCTGGCGGAGTTTAACTGCGTCATCCTCTGCTGCGGCGCGGGAAAGGCCCGGCCCTACCAGGTGAAGGGCGGCGACGGCCCCGGCGTTGTCTACGCCCTCCCCTATCTCCGCTCCGCCTCCAAGGCCCTGCTGGACCGGGCGGTGCCCATCTACGACGCCATAGGCCGCCATGTGGTGGTGGTGGGCGCGGGGGACACCAGCGCCGACTGCGTGGCCACCGCCCTCCGCCAGGGCTGCGCCAGCGTCACCCAGATCATCCGCAAGAGCCGGGAGGCCATTGAAAGGAAGGAGGGCCTCTGGGGCCCCATGCCCTACGCGCCCGACTACGCCGAGGCGGAGGCCGCGGCCAAATTCGGCCATAGCCCCCGGCGGTACAACACGGTTGTGAAAGAGGTCCTCCGGGACGAGAAGGGGCGGATGAAGGCCGTGGTCTCCGTTCAGGTGGCCTGGAAAAAGGGCGCCAACGGCCGCCCCGCCATGGAGGAGCTCCCCGGCAGCGAGGAGACCCTTCCGGCGGATCTGCTCATCGCGGCCAGCGGCTTCATTGGCTGCGAGGACTACGTGCCGGAGAGCTTCGGTCTGGACGCCAGGGACTTCGGCAGCGGATCTGATACGGAGAACGAGCGGATCTTTGTAGCCGGGGACATGCGCACCGGGGCCAGCCTGGTGGTCAGCGCCATCGCCGACGGCCGCCGGGCCGCCCGGCTGGCGGACAGCTACCTGACGCGGTACGTGGAATAACCGCGGACAGAAGCACAAAACCACCCCCGGGCGGCCTGTAGGCCGCCCGGGGGTGGTTTTTAGATGATTGTGCGATCATGCATCCTCGCTGACGCGCACCACAACCTTCATGTAGTTTCCGGGGTTCTTTTCAATGTCCACGATGGTTTCCGCCGCCTGGTCGATGGACACCGTCCTGGTGAGAATCTTCATCATGTCCACCTTCCCGCTGGCAATCAGCTCCAGGGCCTCCTGGAACTCCCCCGCGCTGGTGCGGGCGCCCCGGATGTCCACCTCTTTCTTGGTGATCATGTCGGTGGGCAGGCTGGTCTCCTTCTTGGGCCAGCCGGTGAAGGTGATGCGCCCGGCGTGGCTCACCAGATCCAGGGTGCCCCGGATGCAGGGGTTGGCCCCGCTGCACTCCATCACCAGCTGGGCCATGCTGCCGCCGGTGATCTCACGGACCCGCTCCTCCGCGTTTTCCCTGCCGGAGTTGACGGTGTACTCGATGCCCACGCTCTTTGCAAAATCCAGCCGCTCCTGGACCAGGTCGATAATAATAGCGTGGGCGCCGTAGCACTCCGCCACCATGCCCGCCACCAGACCGATGGGGCCGGCGCCGTAGATGGCACAGTACTCCCCCGCCTTCAGGCCGCCCCGGTGGACGCCGTGGAGGCTGATGGTCAAAGGTTCGGCCATGGCCGCCTGCTCCCAGGACATGCCGTCGGGAATCTTGACGAGCATGTCCGCCGGGTGGCAGAAGTACTCCGCCATACCGCCGTCCACGTGGACGCCCAGCACCTTCAAATCGGTGCAGCAGTTGGTGCGCCCGATGGAGCAGGGATAGCATTGCCCGCAGTAGAGATACGGGTCCACCACGACCCGGTCGCCCGCCTTGAGTCCGTGTTTGTTGTTCTCAGGGATGGATTCAATCACGCCCGCCAGCTCGTGGCCGATGACGCGGGGATAGCTCACCAGTCCGTTGGTGCCGCGAAAGGCGCCGATATCGCTGCCGCAGATGCCCGCCGTCACAATACGGATCAGGGCTTCGCCCTCCTTGGGCATCGGCTTCTCCAGCTCCACGCAGGAAATCTTCCACGGCTCGGCCAATCTGATTGCTTTCATAAGCAGTTGTTCCTCCTGTTGACAGCATCCCCGCCCCGTCCAGGGCGGGGACGCCGTATTTCTGCCTGATACTATAGCACGTTATGGGATGTTGGGCAAGGGAGCGGGGCAGATATTTTCCCCCTGTTCCGTCGGGCCCGGAGGGTCCCGACGCATGTTTATCCCTCGGCGGCAAGCTGCTTGATGGCTCCCATAAGGGCGGGGACCATCTGCTTCTTCCGGCTGACCACGCCGGACAGCAGGGCCATGCCGTCCAGGATCTCGGTCTTAAAGGCCCGCTGGATCACTTCTTCCGCTCCGCTGCCCGCAAAGAGCAGTTCAGTGGAGGAAGCGCGCACATCCGTGAACATGTAGAAAAGATAGTCCAATCCCTGCTTGTGCAGGGCGGTCTCCAGATAGGGACCCACCACCGCCTCGCTGGCCTTCCGGTTCTTGCCGGACAGATAGGTGCCCTGCCCGACGCCGAAGCGGATATCGCCGCAGTTGAACACCTTATAGTCGCCGTTGAATATCTCCTCCGCCGTCTTGCCGGAGACGTCGCCGCCCGCCTCAAACATGGCGTCGGCATAGGCCTCCAGGTCCACGCCGGCGATTTTCGCCAGGGCCTCCGCCGCCCTCCGGTCCGCCGGCGTGCAGGTGGGACTGCGGAACATAAGCGTGTCGGACAGGATGGCGGAGAGCATCAGCCCCGCCGTGGAGGCGTCGATCTCCGCGCCGTTTTCCAGATACATCTGGTAAACGATCGTGCAGGTGCAGCCCACGGGAACGTTGCGGAAGAACACCGGGCTGTCCGTCACCAGGGCGTTGATGCGGTGGTGGTCGATGATCTCCAGCACCTCGGCGTCCTCCAGCCCCTCCGTGGCCTGGGACTGCTCGTTGTGGTCCACCAGAATGAGCTGCTTCCTGTGCAGGTTCAGCAGGTTCCGGCGGGAGATGACTCCCAGATACGACCCGTCGTTGTCCAGGATGGGGAAGTAGTGGTGCCGCACAGCCGCCATGATCTTGGCGGCGTCCTCCACCAGGCTGTCCAGCGTGAAGGTGATGATGCCGTCGGACACCATAAAGTGCCGGATGGGAGCGGCCTGAGCGATCATCTGCCCGGCGGCGTATGTATCGTAGTCTGTCCGCAGAATGAGGCAGCCGTTCTCCTGCGCCAGCAGGCAGATCGCCCGGGAGACCTTGGCGCCCATGCAGACCACGATGCAGCCCGCCCCCAGCTCAATGGCGGCCAGTTGGCCCTCCACCCGATTGCCCAGAATGACGATATCCCCCTTGGAGACGGCCTTCTCCATCAGCTCGGGGCTGCTGGCGCCGATGACGATGCTGCCCTCCACCGTCCTGCCCTCAATGCGGCCCACCATGACCTGGGCGTGCAGCGTCTCGACCACATTTTGGTAGCTGGTCCTGGCGTCGGACAGAATGTGGGGGTCCAGCTTGTCCATGTTGGCGGTGGCCACGTCCTTTACGGTGAGTAGGCCCTTCAGATGGGGGCCGTCCGCGATGCACAGCGTGTCAATGCGCTGGTCCCGCATGGTGGTCCACGCCTGCCGCAGGCTCATCTCGCCGTCCACGCCGGGCATCTGCCGGATATCGATATCCCGGATCTGGGGCTTGACGCTGGCGTAAAGCTGGGGAACGGGGACCTGAAAGTGCCGGAGGACGAACTCGGTCTCCCGG
>CANRHK010000040.1 GCA_947630395.1 uncultured Oscillospiraceae bacterium | reverse complement strand
GGCGTAGATCTCCAGAATCGCGTCCAGATCCCCCGGCGCGGATGTTCTGATCTCCATATAGCAATCCCTCCCCGCCCCATCATAACACGGGGCGGGTGAGTCGTCAAGGCGCGGAGAGGCGGTAGCGCACGGGGGTCAGCAGCAGTTCACCCCCCAGGCTGCGCACCCCCAGATCCGGCAGCAGGCGGCCCAGCTCCTCCGCCAGAGCCGCCAGGATCCTCTCCCGCTCCTCCCGGTTTTCCGCGGCCCGGGCCAGAGCCGGCGGCAGGGCCTGAACCCGGACGGTCATCAGCACCATACTGCCGCTCTCGGCGGCGAAGCGGGGGCGGTACGCCAGGAGCGCCGCCGGAAATCCTGCCGCCGCCAGACCGGCGGGAGACAGATCCCGGCGGAGGATACGGCGGTGGAGAATCCCGCCGATGTTGGGGAACTGGGCCGTCACCGTGGGAGGCTCACCGGTGGGAAACTGGACGGTGAGATAGCCGGGGCCGCCCAGGGCCGGATCCGCCATCACCGCCAGCAGCAGATCCGCCGCCGCTTTCAAACTGCCCGCGGCGGCGGGAATGTGCTGCCGCCAGCGCTCCTCCACCGCCTCCATCTGCGCGGAGGGCCGTGCCCGTTCCCCCCGCCCCGACAGGGCGTCCGCTATTGCCCGCAGATACTCCCACATAGTCCGCTCCTCCGATGGTTATCTTATAGAATATATTATAGTATTCTTTTAGATAATTTGCAAGAGGGAAGGTTGTCTGTAAGATAACTGGGAAGGGAGCTGAGAGAAATGAGCGTGGACCCGAGGCTGCTGGGCGAGGCCATCCGCAGCGCCCGCATGAAGAAAGGGCTGACCCAGGAGGCCCTGGCGGAGCGGCTGGATATCACCCTTATCCACCTGAAAAACATTGAGGGCTCCCGCCGGAAGCCCTCAGTGCCGTTGCTGTTTACCATGATGGAGCTGCTGGATTTCTCTGTGGACGAGCTAGTGTTCCCCGGCCGGGGGGCCGGCGCGGTCATCCACACGGAGGGGCTGACGGAGGAGGAGGCCGCCGCGCTGGCGCGGCTGGTGGAGGCCATGCGGAGGAGAGGGAGCCGGGACTGACCCGGCCCGCCCGCCGCGTTTGTTTTGACAAAGGGGCAGATTTCCGCTATAATAAGGCGGAAAACATCCCCAAGGGAAAGGAATACCCGATATGAATGAAATCATCCTCCTGAAGCTGGGCGAGGTGGTGCTCAAGGGCCTGAACCGGCGCAGCTTTGAGGACAAGCTGATGAGCAACCTCCGCCGCCGTCTTCAGCACTGCGGCAGCTTCCGGGTCACCTCCAAGCAGAGCACTATCTACGTGGAGCCCCAGGAGGCGGATTGCGACATGGATGGGGCCTACGCCATCTGCAAGCAGGTATTTGGCGTTATCGCCGTCACCCGGGCCAAGCCCTGCGCCAAGGACAAGGACGACATCTTCCGCTGCGCCAGGGTGTATCTGGACAGCGAACTCCGCGCGGCCAAAACCTTCAAGGTGGAGACCAAGCGGGCGGACAAGCGGTTCCCCATGAACAGCATGGAGATCTCCGCCTACGTGGGGGGCCTCCTCTGCGAGGCCTACCCCCACCTGAAGGTGGACGTCCACCGGCCGGATCTCTGCGTCCACGTGGAGGTCAGGGAGAAGGCGGCCTACGTCCACGGGCCCTCCGAGCCCGGGGCCGGCGGCCTGCCCATCGGCATGGGCGGCACGGCGGTGAGCCTGCTGTCTGGGGGCATCGACAGCCCCGTGTCCTCCTACATGATTGCCAAGCGGGGGGTACAGCTGGAGCTGGTCCACTTTGTCAGCCCGCCCTACACCTCCCCCCAGGCCCGGGAGAAGGTGGTCCAGCTGGCCCGTGAACTCACCGCCTGGTGCGGCCGCATGACCCTCCACATCGTCCCCTTCACCCATATCCAGGAGGAGATCCGCCGCGCCTGCCCGGAGGATCACTTCACCCTCATCATGCGGCGGTTCATGATGCGTCTGGCGGAGGCCGTGGCCCGGCGGACAGGGGCCAAGGCCCTGGTCACCGGCGAGAGCCTGGGCCAGGTGGCAAGCCAGACCATGGATGCCCTCACCGTCTCCGATGACGCCTGCACCATCCCGGTGCTGCGGCCCGTCATCGGCATGGACAAGGCGGAGATCATCGCCGTGTCCCGGAAGATTGGCACCTTCGAGACCTCCATCCTGCCCTATGAGGACTGCTGCACCGTCTTCACCCCCCGGCACCCCAAGACCCATCCCATTCTGGCCGAGGTCCGGGAGTACGAGAGCGCGCTGGATATCGAAGGGCTGATGATGGAGGCGCTGGAGGGCGTGGAGCGGGTGGTTGTCCGGCAGTAGAGGAAGGCCGCCTATCGCATAAAATACCGCCGCGGGACGAGCAAAGCTCACTCTGCGGCGGATATTTCATTCAGGGACCTTTACCGCAACAGCGCCGCCCGGATCAGCCGCACTTGGAATAGCCGCAGTTGCGGCAGACCACGCAGCCTCCCTCGTGCTCCAGCTTGGAGCCACACTCGGGACAGAACTTGGCCAGCTTTGCCTCGGCGGGGGAAACCTCCTCCTTGGGACGGGGCGCGGGGACGGCGGGGACGGCGGCGGGGGCGGCGTTCCCGTTCTCCGTCACCTTCATGACCCCCTCCAGGGCCTTGGCGATGGCGTCGGGGCAGGATGTCACGGGCACCCCCGGCTGGCGCAGGCAGGAGGGACAGCGGATGCCCTTGAGCTGCTGGATGATCTCCTTGGGGGACACGCCGGAGCGGATGGCCACCGACACCAGGCGGGCGGTGGCCTCGCTCTGGCTGGGGCAACCGCCGGCGCGGCCGGTGTTGGTAAAGACTTCGCAGATGCCCATCTCGTCGTAGTTGACGGTGATGTACAGGTTGCCGCAGCCGATCTTCACCTTCTCGGTAAATCCGGTGGTAACTGCGGGGCGGGGACGGGGCAGCAGGCTGCCGTAGGCGGTATCCTGTCCTTCGGACTTCTTGCTCCCGTCGTTGACTTGGCCGATGTTCAGCACCTGCTCCTCCCGGGAGCCGTCCCGGTAGATGGTGGTGCCCTTACACCCCAGGCGGTAGGCCAGCTTGTAGACCTGGGCCACGTCCTCTTTCGTGGCGCTCTTGGAGAAGTTCACCGTCTTGGACACAGCGTTGTCGGTGTGGGCCTGGAAGGCGGCCTGCATGCGCACGTGCCACTCGGGGGACACATCGTGGGCGCAGACGAAGACCCGCTTGATCTCCTCCGGAACGCCGTCCACATGGGCCAGGGACCCCTTCTCCACGATCTTGTGCATCAGCTCGTCGGAGTAGAGTCCGGCGGCGATCAGCCTGTCCTTCAGGATCTGGTTGGTCTCCACCAAGTGGGTGTGGTCCATGACGTTGCGGATGTAGGCGTAGGCGAACACCGGCTCCACGCCGGAGGACACCCCGGCGATGATGGACAGGGTGCCGGTGGGGGCAATGGTGGTGACGGTGGCGTTGCGGAGGGGGGCGCCCTCCCGGTAGATGCTCTCCCCGAAGAGGGGGAAGCTGCCCCGGACAGCCGCCAGATCCTGGCTGGCCCTATGGCCCTCCCGGTTGATGAGCTCCATGATCTCCCCGCCCAGGGCCACGCCGGCCTCGCTGTTATAGGGCACGCCCAGGTAGAGCAAAGCGTCTGCGAAGCCCATGACACCCAGCCCGATCTTGCGGGTCAGCTTGGTGACATGCTCGATCTCGGGCAGGGGGTAGCGGTTGACCTCGATGACGTTGTCCAGGAAGTGGACCGCCCTGCGGACGGTGGCCGCCAGCTTGTCCCGATCCAGCTCCCACCGATCCCCATTCCGGCGCAGATGGGCCACCAGATTGATGGAGCCCAGGTTGCAGGACTCATAGGGCAGCAGGGGCTGCTCCCCGCAGGGGTTGGTGGACTCGATCTCCCCCTGGCTGGGCACGGCGTTGTCCCGGTTGAGCCGATCCAGGAAGATGATGCCCGGCTCGCCGGTCTGCCAGGCGGAGGTGACGATCTGGTCAAACACCTTCCGGGCGTTCAGCGTCCCGGTGACCTTCCTGGTGGCCGGGTCCACCAGATTGTAGTCCGCCCCCCGCTCCACCGCGTCCATGAAGGCCTCGGTGATGCCCACGGAGATGTTGAAGTTGGTGATCTCCTTGGTGTCGTTCTTGCAGCAGATGAACTCCTCAATGTCCGGGTGGTCCACCCGGAGGATGCCCATGTTGGCCCCCCGGCGGGTGCCGCCCTGCTTCACCGCCTCAGTAGCGGCATTGAACACCTTCATAAAGGAGATGGGCCCGCTGGCCACGCCGCCGGTGGAGTTCACCGCCGAGCCCTTAGGCCGGAGGCGGGAGAAGGAGAAGCCGGTGCCGCCGCCGCTCTTGTGGATGAGTGCGGCGTGCTTGATGGCGTCGAAGATCTCCTCCATGGAGTCCCCCACGGGCAGCACAAAGCAGGCGGAGAGCTGCCCCAGGGGCCGCCCGGCGTTCATCAGGGTGGGGGAGTTGGGCAAAAACTCCAGCGCGGTCATCATATCATAGAACTCCCGCTCCAGTCCGGCGGTGTCGGCGGCGGGATCAAAGTTCCTGTCGGCGGAGGCGATGGCCCCGGCCACCCGGTGGAACAGCCCGTCCACCGTCTCAATGGGGCTCCCCTTCTCGTCGCGAATCAGGTAGCGGCGCTCCAGCACCGCCCGTGCGTTTTCTGTAATGGGCATGGCGTATCTTCCTCTCTGTATTGATCCGGTTGCTCAACATATTGTAGCCTCTTGTGCTCCCCATGTCAATATATAGTTTTTTCTTTGCGGCGTTTTCCTCTCCCTCAGAGCGCGAAAGGCCGGCCGTCGCGGTAGCTGTCCAGAAAGTGGTGCTTCACGCCGTCCTGCTTGTAGGCGATGACGGTGTCCAGACTGACATTCTCCACGCTGCGGAAAATACTGCTCTCCACCTGGGGGTTGTCCTCTTTCAGGCGCGCGATCAGCCGCTTGATCTCGGCCCGCTTGGAGCCCTGCCCGGTGCCGCCGCAGGAGGCGCAGCTCTCCGTCAGGCGGCAGGCGCACTGGATGAAGTGCAGGTCGTTGTAGTTCCGCCAGCGGATGATGTCCGCCTCCCGGATCAGATACAGGGGGCGGATCAGCTCCATGCCGGGAAAATTCTTGCTGTGGAGCTTGGGCATCATAGTCTGCACCTGGCCGCCGTAGAGCATCCCCATGAGGATGGTCTCGATGACGTCGTCAAAGTGGTGTCCCAGGGCGATCTTGTTGCAGCCCAGATCCCGGGCCTTGCTGTAGAGATACCCCCGCCGCATCCGGGCGCAGAGGTAGCAGGGGGACTTGTCCTGGGCCGCCACGATGTCGAAGATCTCCGTGCGGAAGGTCTGGATGGGCACTCCCAGCAGTTTTGCGTTTTCCGTCACGGCCCGGTAGTTCAGATCGTTATAGCCCGGATTCATCACCAGGAAGACGGCCTCAAAGTTCCGCTTCCCGTGGGCCAGCAGCTCCTGGAACAGCTTGGCCATGAGCATGGAGTCCTTGCCGCCGGAGATGCAGACAGCGATCCGGTCCCCCTCCTCAATGAGCCGGTAGACCTGCAATGCTTTGGTAAAAGGCCCCCACAGCTCCTTGCGGTATGTCTTGATGATGCTGCGCTCGGCCCTTTTCCGCCGCTCCTCCGCCCGCGTCTCGTCGGAGGCCATGGCCTCCATCTCCCGGCGCAGGTAGCTGACGTATCCGCCGCTGACGCTGTACGCCTCGCAGCCCAGATCCTCCAGCCTGTCGGCCGCGTCCTCGGACTGCCGCCCCACCTCGCACATCAGGTACACCGGCGCCGCGGGGCCGGCGGCGATCCCCGCCGGATCGAACTCCTCCAGCGGGATATTCTCCGCGCCGGGATAGGCGCCCCGCGCAAAGCGATCACGGCTGCGGATATCGATAATGCGCTTAGTCCGCGTATCCCGCTCCAGCTCCTCAATGGTTCTCTCTTCGCTCATCGTCTCTCATTCCCTCCGCCGCTGCCGCCGGTCTCGTCCCGCCACAGGCGGTCCGACTCCCGCATTATATACCTTTTCCGCCCGTCCCGGCAATAGGAAATTTCCCGTTTCCGGGCAAGACCGCCTTTGGCACAATTGCCAATTGACAGCGCTGTGCCCCTCCTGTATAATACTAAAAATAGGGTCGAGCCCCATAGGCCCGTTGGTTTCAGGAAGGGGTGCGCACTGTGGACTGCATGCTGAAAAACGCCATGGTCTTTGCGGAGGGCAGCCTCCGCCCCGCCGGCATTTTTATTTCCGATGGCCGTATTATTTCCATCGGCCGCCCGGAGTGTCCCTCCGGCGCTCTTGTCATTGATTTGAATCACGCGGCTGTCTTTCCCGGTCTCGTCGATGTTCACGTACATCTTCGGGAGCCGGGATTTTGTTATAAGGAGACGGTCCGCACCGGTACTCTGGCGGCGGCCCGGGGCGGCTTCGCCCACGTCTGCGCCATGCCCAACCTGAACCCCGTCCCGGACAGCGGGGAGCATCTGGAGGCCCAATTGGAGATCATCCGCCGGGACGCCGTGGTTCATGTCCACCCCTACGGGGCCATCACCCGGGGGGAGAAGGGCGAGGAATTGGCGGATATGGCCGCCATGGCCCCGGACACGGCGGGCTTCTCCGACGACGGCCGGGGCGTCCAGAGCGGGGACATGATGCGTGCGGCCATGGCCGAGGCCCGCCGCCTGGGCAAAATGATTGCCGCCCACTGCGAGGACAACAGCCTACTCCGGGGCGGCTATATCCACGACGGCGAGTACGCCAGAATTCACAACCACCGGGGCATCTGCTCCGAGAGCGAGTGGCGCCCCATCGCGCGGGACCTGAAGCTGTCGGAGGAGACTGGCTGCGCCTACCACGTCTGCCACGTCTCCGCCAAGGAGAGCGTGGCCCTTATCCGGGAGGCCAAGAGCAGGGGAGTGGACGTCACCTGCGAGACCGGCCCCCACTATCTTATCTTCAACGACATGGACCTCCAGGAGGACGCCCGGTTCAAGATGAATCCCCCCATCCGCGCGGAGGAGGACCGGCAAGCCCTGGTGGAGGGGATCCGGGACGGCACCATCGACATGCTGATCACCGACCACGCCCCCCACAGCGCGGAGGAGAAGGGCCGGGGCCTGGAGAAGAGCGCCATGGGCGTGGTGGGCCTGGAGACCTCCTTCGCCGCCGCCTACACCCACCTGGTGAAGCCGGGGCTCATTACGCTGGAAAAGCTTCTGGATCTGATGCACGGCGCCCCCATGCGGCGATTCGGGTACGGTACCCCCCTGGCGGAGGGCCAGCCGGCGGATCTGACGGTCTTCGACCTGAACGCGAAATACACCGTGGACCCGAACAAGTTTCTGACCATGGGCCGGGCCACCCCCTTTGCCGGCATGGAGCTGTACGGCGTGTGTAAGCTGACCATGGTGGACGGGGAGATCGTGTGGCGGGATACGGGTTTCTGAAAGAAGCCGCAATGACAAACCGGGATTTTGAGGTGTCCTTGTAATGAAAAGGATATTGATTTTATTGATTACAGTTACTCTGGCATTTTCACTCATTGGGTGTTCTAAGCAAAGCAGCGAAACAGTATTTGATGCAATCAAAAACTGTGCGGTGGCAAAATTGGAATTGCCAAACGGTTCTTCTACTTATGTAGATGGTGAAATAGCCTCTCTGCGCTCTTTTACTGGTTTAGATCTTGTGGAAAAAACTACATTAGAGCCTGCCGGCAACGAAAGTGATTGGTTATATCGCATTATCTTCAATCCATCTGAAAAGGTACAAAGCGCTGATGAAATTACAGTATCCTTTTATGAAAAATATATCCAAATCAATTCAGAATATTATATAACTGCATATAACTGCCGAGGGTGTGCCGTTTAACGCCGCTCTTGAATGGGTAGAGTCAAAATTTGATTATTTTATAGGTGACACTTCTCAATGATTTGAAAACAACTTTCAGTTTGCCGCAGCGCCGCAACCTTTTAATTGGGAGAAGCAAATGAAACAAACCGACTACACTATTGAAACCAACCGCCCCCTGACGGCGGACGTCTACGAAATGACCCTCTCCGGCGACGGGACCCCCATCACCGCGCCGGGGCAGTTCATCAACATCAAACTTTCCGGCCTCTACCTCCGCCGCCCCATCTCCGTCTGCGACTGGACGGCAGACAGCGTGACCATCATCTACAAGGTGGTGGGGAAGGGCACCGCCGCCCTCTCCGCTATGGCCCCCGGCCGGACGCTGGACGTGCTGGCGGGCCTGGGCAACGGCTTCGATGTGAGCAAGTGCGGCCAGCATACCCTGGTCATCGGCGGCGGCGTGGGCACGCCCCCCCTATACGGCCTGGTGAAAGCCCTCCTGGCCGCCGGGAAAACGCCGATCGCCATCCTGGGCTTCAACACCAAGTCCGAGATCTTCTACGAGGACCAATTCCGCGCCCTGGGCGTCGAGACCACCGTCACCACTGCGGATGGCTCCTACGGCGTCAAGGGCTTCGTCACCGACGCCCTGCCCGAGAGCTACGACTACTTCTGCGCCTGCGGCCCCCTGCCCATGTTGAAAGCGCTGTACCGGGCCACAACCACCCCCGGCCTCATGAGCTTCGAGGAGCGGATGGGCTGCGGCTTCGGGGCCTGCATGGGGTGCAGCATCCAGACGAAAAACGGCAATAAGCGGGTCTGCAAGGACGGCCCGGTGCTGGAGAAGGAGGAGATTCTATGGTAAACACATCCGTCACCCTCTCCGGCATCAAGCTGGACAACCCCGTCATCCCCGCCAGCGGCACCTTCGGCTACGGCTATGAGTTCGCGGAAATTTACGACATCAACTGCCTGGGCACCTTCTCCTTCAAGGGCACCACCCGCGCCCCCCGCTTCGGCAACCCTACCCCCCGCATTGCCGAGGCCAGCGCGGGCCTGCTGAACGCCGTGGGCCTCCAGAACCCCGGCGTGGACAAGGTCATCGCCAAGGAGCTGCCCAAGCTCAGAGAGGTGTTCCGCAAGCCAGTCATGGCAAACGTCAGCGGCTTCTCCCTCGACGACTACGCCTATACCTGCGAGAAGCTGGACAAAGAGCCCCAAGTGGGCTGGCTGGAGGTGAACATCTCCTGCCCCAACGTCCACAACGGCGGCATGAGCTTCGGCACCAGCCCCGAGGCCGCGGCGGAGGTGACCCACGCTGTCAAGGCCGTCACCACCAAACCGGTCTACATGAAGCTGAGCCCCAACGTGACGGATATCGCCGCCATCGCGAAAGCCTGCGAGGACGCGGGGGCCGACGGCATCAGCCTGATCAACACCCTGCTGGCCATGCGGATTGACCCCCGCACCCGCCGCCCCATCCTGGCCAACGGCACCGGCGGTCTCTCCGGCCCCGCCGTCTTCCCGGTGGCGGTGCGGATGGTGTATCAGGTCTATCAGGCGGTGAGCATCCCTGTCATCGGCATGGGCGGCGTCAGCACGGCGGAGGACGTCATCGAGCTGATGCTGGCCGGGGCCACGGCGGTGGAGGTGGGAGCCGCCAACCTGACAGACCCCTTCGCCTGCCCCAAGATCATCGCGGACCTGCCCAAAGTCATGGAAAAATACGGTATCAACAATTTGGAAGAAATCATAGGAGGCGCGCACCATGGGTAAAGACGTGATCATCGCCCTGGACTTTGACAGCAAGGAGAAGACTATGGCTTTCCTGGACCAGTTCCGGGAGGAGAAGCCCTTTGTGAAGATCGGCATGGAGCTCTACTACGCCGAGGGTCCGTCCATCGTGGAGGAGATCAAAGCTCGGGGCCACAAGATTTTTCTGGATTTGAAGCTCCACGACATTCCCAACACCGTCAAGAAAGCCATGGCCGTCCTGGCGGGCCTTGAGGTGGACATGACCAACGTCCACGCCTCCGGCACCAGGGCCATGATGGAGGCCGCCCTCCAGGGCGCGGGCAATACCGGCACCAAAATTATTGCTGTCACCCAGCTGACCTCCACCAGTCAGGAGCGCATGGAGAAAGATCTGCTCATTGAGAAGCCCCTGGATCAGGTGGTGATTCACTACGCGAAAACCGCCGCGGCCTCCGGGCTGGCGGGCGTGGTCTGCTCCCCCCTGGAGGCGGGGAAGGTCCACACCGCCTGCGGCGAGAGCTTCCTGACCGTCACCCCCGGCGTCCGCTTCGCGGACGGCGACGTAGGCGATCAAGTCCGGGTGACCACCCCGGCCAGGGCCAAGGAACTGGGATCGGACTATATCGTGGTAGGCCGTCCCATCACCCAGGCCGCCGGCCCGGTGGCCGCCTACCGCCGCTGCATGGCGGAGTTTGTGGGTTAACATGTCCTGGGACACAATCCTTTTCGACCTGGACGGCACTCTGACGGACCCCAAGGAGGGCATCACCAAGGCGGTAGCCTACGCCCTGGCCCGCTTCGGCATCCGGGCGGACCCGGACAAGCTGACGAACTTCATCGGCCCGCCCCTCAGCGAGTCCTTCCCGGAGTTCTACGGCTTCGATGAGGAGCAGACGGCCCTGGCCACCGCCAAATTCCGGGAGTATTTCAACCAACAGGGCTGGCTGGAGAACGTGCCCTACCCCGGCATGGCGGAGCTGCTGGCGGACCTCCGGTCCGCCGGAAAACAGCTGGTGGTGGCCACCTCCAAGCCGGAGGTCTTTGCTCTCCGGATTGTGGCGCACTTCGGCATGGCGCCCTATTTTGCCCACATCTGCGGGGCGCCCATGGGGGATGAAAAGCACGCGAAAAAGGCGGCAGTGGTGGCCGACGCCCTCCGCCGGGCGGGGGTGGCGGATAAGTCCGCCGCCGTGATGGTAGGGGACCGCCGCCACGACGTTGCTGGGGCGCACACCAACGGCCTCGCGGCCGTAGGCGTGCTGTATGGGTACGGCGATTTGTCGGAACTGACCGCCGCTGGGGCGGAGTTTATCGCCGCCGATCTGTCGGCATTAAGGCAGTTGTTACTTGCTTGACCGGGCCGGGTGCCGTGGGGCTTCCAGCCCCTGGGGGCATTGGGAGGGACTTTCAGTCCCTGCTGACCCTGGGTAACTTTTTCCCGCGCGGGAAAAAGTCACCAAAAAGCGCGCTCAGGGGGTTCCCCCCTGGGGACCCCAATGTTTTGATTTGTTTTGCGCTCGTCCTGTGGTCTGCCCTGTCTAAACCGGACTCGCTCCCGTGTATGAGGCGAAGCGGTTACCCTAATATGTCCTTGCACAGATTGATGCGCTGGGGCGGGGTGGATTGGGTGCGTTGGTTGTTTTTTAACGATTTCTACTGCTCTCTGTCGCTCCGTTCTACTCCGCGAGGGATGGCCTGCTTCTGAACGGACGTACAACGAACCCAATGCGAAGGTCCGCGAAGCGGACTGGGCGCCGCATAGATATGTCCGTACAACAGTCCTAAAATAGACGCTTCGCCTCATACACGGACGGCAGCGCGGTTTAGACCGGACAGACCGAAGGACGAGCGCAAAAAATAATCAAACGATTGGGATTCTCAAGGGTGAAACCCTTGAGCGCGCTTTTGCCTACTTTTCCCGCGGGGGAAAAGTAGGCCAGGGTGCGCAGAGACGCACGAAAAGCAAAGACCAGTCAGGGGCCGGAGGCCCCTCTGCATAAACGGAAAGGAAGGAAAGAGACGATGGAAAAGATCGAAACCCTGATAGCGAAGGATCTGCTGAAGATCAAGGCGGTGTTCTTCCGCCCGGAAGAACCCTTCACCTGGGCCAGCGGCATCAAGAGCCCGGTGTACTGTGACAACCGCCTGACCCTCACCGCGCCGGAGGTGCGAAACGACGTGGAGAACGCCCTGGCGGAGACCATCCGCCGGGAGTACCCGGCGGCGGAAGTCCTGATGGGCACCTCCACCGCTGGCATCGCCCACGCCGCCATCACCGGCCATATCCTGGGCCTGCCCATGGGCTATGTCCGCTCAGGCAATAAGGACCACGGCCGCAAGAACCAGATCGAGGGCCGGCTGGAGCCGGGCCAAAAGGTCGTGGTGGTGGAGGACCTGATTTCCACCGGCGGCAGCGTCATTGAGGTGGTGAACGTCCTCCGGGACGCGGGCGCCAACGTGCTGGGCATCGTCAGCATCTTCACCTACGGCATGCAGAAGGGCCTGGACCGCCTGGCCGCGGCCAATGTCAGAAACATCAGTCTCACCAACTTCGACGTCATCGCCCAGGTGGCCGCCGAGGAGAACTATATCAAGCCCGAGGACGTGGCCCGGCTGATTGCTTTCCGCAACAACCCGTCGGACGAGAGCTGGATTGGAGGAAACAAGTAATATGAGACACCTGATTGACATTTTGCAGCTGACCCCGGAGGAGATCGACGAGCTGGTGGCCAAGGCCACGGACATCATCAACCACCCCGCCGCCTACGCCCACAAGTGCGACGGCAAGATCCTGGCCACTCTGTTCTTTGAGCCCTCCACCCGCACCCGCCTCAGCTTCGAGTCCGCCATGCTGAGCCTGGGCGGCCAGGTGCTGGGGTTCTCCGAGGCCGCCAGCTCCTCCGCCGCCAAGGGCGAGAGCGTGGCCGACACCGTCCGCACCGTCTCCTGCTACAGCGACATCATCGCCATGCGCCACCCCAAGGAGGGCGCCCCTCTGGTGGCGGCCATGCACTCTCTGGTGCCCGTCATCAACGCCGGTGACGGCGGCCACAACCACCCCACCCAGACCCTCACGGACCTCCTCACCATCCACAACGAGAAGGGCCGTTTCGACCACCTGACCGTGGGCTTCTGCGGCGATTTGAAGTTTGGCCGCACCGTCCACTCCCTGATCAGCGCCATGAGCCGCTACGAGGGCACCAGAGTGGTGCTGGTGTCTCCGGAGGAGCTGAAGCTGCCCAGCTACGTCAAAACCGAAGCCTTGAAAAAGAATAACATTGAGTATATCCAGACCACGGACCTGTCCTCCGTCATGCCGGAGCTGGATATCCTCTACATGACCCGCGTCCAGCGGGAGCGGTTCTTCAACGAGGAGGACTACCTCCGGCTGAAGGACAGCTATATTCTGACGCCGGACAAGCTCACAAACGCCAAGCCGGATCTGAGCATCCTCCACCCCCTGCCCCGTGTGAACGAGATCTCCGTGGCGGTGGACAAGGACCCCCGGGCCTGTTACTTCAAGCAGGTGCGCTACGGCCGCTATATCCGCATGGCGCTCATTATGAAGCTGCTGGGAATCGACTAAGGGAGGGAAACACTATGGTAATCGACGCCATTCGCAACGGCATTGTCATCGACCACATCGCCGCCGGCAAGGCCATGGAGCTCTATCAGATTCTGGGCCTGGGCAAGCTGGACTGCACGGTGGCCATCTTAAAGAACGTACCCAGCCGCAAGCTGGGCCGCAAGGATATCATCAAGGTGGACAGCAATCTGGATTTGGACTGGGACATCATCGGCTACGTGGACCCCAACATCACGGTAAACATCATCGTGGACGGCGTCCGGGTGGAGAAGCGGCAGCTGAAGCTGCCGGAGCGGCTGACCAACGTCATCCGCTGCAAGAACCCCCGGTGCATCTCCTCGGTGGAGCAGGAGCTGCCCCAGGTCTTCAAGCTCACCGATAGGGAGAACCGAGTCTACCGCTGCCTCTACTGCGAGGCCAAGGCGGAAAACCGCTGACAGCGAAATTTTCCCACATCATCTGCATAAAAACGCCTCCGGCCGCGCACAATGTGGCTGGAGGCGTTTTTCACCTCCATAACAACCGCCCTTGGGCGGCAGGATGATGAAAGGAAGACGTTATGAACGACAGAGGCAAGCGGCAGGCTTCCTCCCTCTTCGGCGGCATGGGCTTCTACATAGCCCTGCTTTGCTGCGTACTCGCAGCCGGAGTGGTTGGCTATTACGCCCTGCTGAAAAACACGACCCCCTCGAACGACACCGGCAAAAACAACACCGGTAAGACGCCCAATCAGACAGCGGACTGGGACGCCCCCAGCCAGTCCGCCACCACCCCCGGCGGCGGGTCCTCTCTGCCGGTGGTATCCACCCCCGGCGATGACGCGGACGCCGCGTCCGGCAAGGACACCAAACCCGTGTCCGGCACCCCTGGTGACAGCGATGACACCAACACCCTCCCCCTGGGCACCACCGCCGAGGACTTCAACACCCCTGATGACTCCGTCGCCACCATGGGCCAGACGGCGGTCCCCACCGGCCCCATGACCGTCATGTCCCCCCTGACAGGGGAGACAGTGGCCGTGTTCTCCATGGACCA
>CANRHK010000039.1 GCA_947630395.1 uncultured Oscillospiraceae bacterium | reverse complement strand
TCGCCTCCAGACACACCGACGCCACATTGATCCTGATGGAGGAGTTGGAGCGGGCCGGGGTGACGGGCTATGTGGGCAAGGTGAACATGGACCGCAACAGCGGCCCGGTCCAGGAGAGCACGGAGGAGTCCATCCAGGAGACACTGCGGTGGCTGGAGGGGTGTCACTTCCGGCATGTAAAGCCCATTCTGACTCCGCGCTTCACTCCCTCCTGCTCCAACGAGCTGATGGCGGAGCTGGGAAAGCTGGCGAAGGAGAGAAATCTCCTGGTCCAGTCCCACCTGTCGGAGAACACCGGCGAGATTGCCTGGGTGCGTGAGCTGCACCCGGACTGCGCCCAATACTGGGAGAGCTACGACAAATACGGCCTTTGGAAGCAGGGCACCCTCATGGCCCACTGTGTCCACAGCGACAAGCGGGAGCAGGAGGCTATGGCTCGGGCCAGGGTGTGGGCGGTCCACTGCGCGGCGTCCAACGTGAACTTGTGCAGCGGCACAGCGCCGGTGCGGGAGATGCTGGACCGGGGCGTCCGAGTGGTGCTGGGGTCCGATATCGCCGGCGGGGACCAGCTGGCCATGAACAAGGTGGTGGTCATGTCCATCCGGGCCTCCAAGCTGAAGCAGATGGAGACCGGCGCGCCGTTCCTCACGGTGCCGGAGGCATACTATTTAGGGACCTCGGCGGCCCAGGAATGGATGGGGGAGGCTCCCGGCTTCCAGCCGGGGAATGCGCTTCACGCTATCGTAGTAGACGATGGGGCTCTGCCAGAGCCGGTGAGGGAGTTATCGCTCTCCGAGCGGTTTGAGCGGGCGATCTATTTAATGGACAAGGGTTGTATTTCCGCAGTGTACAGTGAGGGAAGAAAAGTAGTGGGATGAATTGGCGCGGGGGCTCCGCCCCCCGGACTCTGTCGGCACTGGCGTGCCTGCTGGCCCCGGGGTACTTTTCCCTCGTGGGAAAAGTACCCAAAAGCACGCTCAGGGGGTTCCCCCCTGAGAACCCTAATGTTTTGATTTGTTTTGCGCTTTCTTGCCGATCTATCCGGTCTAAATCGCTGCCGTCCGTATATGAGGCGAAGCGGCTATTTGAATATTGTTGTACGGACATGTCTATGCGGCGCCCAGTCCAGCCTCCGGCTGGACCTTCGCATTGGCTTCCCCCCACGGCCCCGCGAGGCAGGCATGACGCACGAAGGGTACATGGCACCCCGAAACGTGGGACGCACCGAGGGATTTTTGCTGTGAGCTTCTTGTGGACATACTAAAGGGGACGCAGCGCCCCATACACGGAACCCTGTCCGGTTTAGACAGGACAGGCCACAGGACGAGCGCAAAAACAATCAAACCATTAGGGATACGTAAGGGGCGCCAGCCCCTTGCGGGCCCTTTTGCCTACTTTTCCGGCAGGGGAAAAGTAGGCCAGGGTGTGCGGAGACGAACAAAACGAAAAAGACCAATAAGGGGCCGGAGGCCCCTGTGAACCATAAAAAACAAAGGAGAAAAACAATGATAAAGCACATTGTGATGTGGAAATTCAAGCCGGATACCGAAGAGAAGCAAAACGAGTTTCTGGCCGGCCTGGCCGGCCTCTACGGCGTTATCCCCCAGATCAAGGGCCAGGAGATCGGGAAAAACATCGCCCCCGGCAACTACGACGCGGCGCTGGTGTCCCTCTTTGACTCCATGGAGGACTTGGAGGCCTACAAAAAGGACCCCCGCCACGTAAAAGTCGCCGCCCTGTGCAAGGCCATCCGCACCGACCGGGTGGCGGTCGACTACGAGGTGTGATATGGCGGCCAGATTTGACAGCTTCGGCCTCGCCGACCTGGTGGCCAGGAGCGAGGACGCATTTCGCCTGGCGGACCTGATCCTGGCCGAGAGCCAGCGCATCCCCGGCTACCGGGGGGACTACTACCGCTACTACATGGGCGACGCGGTGGTGGTGCTGCGCACCATGCCCGACCCGGAGACCGGGGAGCCCCTAATCCTTGGCATGGATACCCACGCCGTCTCCGACTGCGTCTGGGAACAGGAGGGCTTTACCGCCTGGATCCAGCCGGTGGAGGGGGAAAATGAATTTCAAAACCGCCCGGCCGACGACCAGGACGCTTTCCGTGGCGACCCCATGGAGCGGCTAGTGGTGAAGGGCGAGCGCACGCGCACCGGCGAGTTCTCCGCCGAGCTCAACGATATCCCAGTGAGCCTGGTGGAGGCCGAGGTGCTGCCCGCGGCCAACGGCCAGCGGCTGCGGCTCAACATGGCCGCTTTCCCGGACTGGGTGGAGTATTTCACCGGCGAGGCGGACTACGCCGCCGCCCAGTCGAAGCGTACCGGCCCGGAGGCCGCCGTGCTGGCGGAGGGCGATATCCGGGGGATCGGAGCCTGGGCGGACGCCGCCGGGGGCCTGCCCTTGGACAAAGTGCTGCTGCGGGGCGTGGTAAAGGACGCCAAGGTAGGGGAGACTTACCTGGGCATGGAGCCCCTGACCAAGTTCCTGAAAATCACCGTCGCCACCCGTCTGGGGGATGTGGAGCTGTGCCACCCCTTTGAGCTGGTGGCGGAGGAGCAGAAGGACAGCGTCAAAAACGGGGCTATCATTTCCTGTGTCTGTACCCTCTCCGGCGACGCCGCCTGTGGGGAGTACGCCGGGGGCGTGGTGTTTGACGAGGCCCACGACCTGGAGGTGTTGCAAGACTTTTTCTGGCGGGGGGACGTGCGGCGGCTGCGGCCCGTTCTGCGGACCGACTGCGCCGCCACCTTCCTGCAAAACTGCCAGGAGGGCGCCGGCAACGCCATGGTCCTGCTGGACATCGTGAACCGGCAGCTGTGGGAGGCCGGCCTGTCCCACTGCATGCCGGGCATCGTCACCGCGGTGGAGCGGGGGGAGGGCGAAGCGCCCTTTGGCCGCGCCGGACAGCGGTGCCTGCTGCTGGGGGACGGGGCGCCGGGGGACCAGTACGCCTTTCTGGTGCTGCTGGACCTGGACAGCGTAGGCCGTATCCGGGAGATCGTCGTCACCAACGACAGCCGCTATGAGTATGAGCCGGACCGGTACAACACCGGCGAGGACATCGAGCACACCCGTGAGCGCTCCCGCCACGCCTTTGAGGTGCTGCTCTACTGGGCCCAGGCGGAGAAGAAGATCATCGGCGCGGCGGAGGACCTCCGCAACCACCCCGGCGTCCCCACCTACCTGGAGCGGGCGGAGGCGGCCCTGGCCGCCATCCCCGATCTGGAGCGGCGGCTGGCGGCGGATGTCACCGAGCCCGGTACAGACAAGGAGCTGTGGAAGAGCCTCCACGACGCTTTCCTGGACCTGTTTTCCCGGGCCGGGGGGCGGCAGGAGGACGGCTGGGACCTCTGCGCCTGGTGGCTGAACGCGCCCAACGGGCTATTCGCGGAGTACACCAGCTATTCCCAGCAGTTGCGGGATGAGCTGGCCCTGGCCCAGTGCATTGCGGGAATGAGCTGAAAAAGAAGACAGAAAGAGGGAGGACCGTGCGGTCCTCCCTCTTTCTGTCATGGTTACATGAAGCTGTCCTGGTACGGCGGGCGGCCCACCCGGCGCTGGCCCTCCTCGAAGTAGGCCAGATCGCACTGGGTCCGATAGGGCATGATCCACAGATCCGCCAGGCCCAGGGTGAAGTAGGAGACGATATCCCAGCCGATGAAGCTCAGATCCAGGCTGAAGAGCTCTATCTTCATCCCCCTGGTCTGCGCGCAGCTGAGCTTGATGGCCTGATTGGCGGAGAGGCTGCTGTCGGTGAGGATGTTGTATATGGCGAAGCGGTAGCGGTAGAACGCCACAATGCCCGGAATGACGAACAGCATGGACCACAGGGCAATTTTGATGGTCATGATGATGTCGCAGAGAATGAGACGCCCCGCCTGGCCCAGGCCGTCCAGCAGGGTGGCGGCGGGCATCTCCTCACCCCGGCGCACGCCGATGCAGTAGAGGTAGTAGCCCCCCAGCAGCACCGTGGAGAGGAGCCCCACCATCACCGAGGAGTAGCCGGAGAGCAGGCCCCCCACCGACTCCTCAACGTTCTCCATGGAGATGATGGCGTTGATATTCCCCTCCATGAGATACCGGTAGTACTCCGCGGCCTGGGTGTAGGTGTAGAACAGGGAGCCGTTCTCCACCAAATCCACCGCCCGGTCCAGCACGAAGTTGATGAGGATGACGATGGCGGTCACCAGCAGGGGCGAGACCCTGGCGGTGCGGACAATCTGTTTGGAATCCGCTTTGATCTGGGCGCGGTTCAGCATTATAGTAGACCTCCCGGCAGGAAATTTGAGGAAATTCCCCGATTTGTTTCCATCATAGCACGGAAGCGCCGGAAATGCAAGCCCCACAAAGCCGCCGGTTTGTGATGGAATTAACAAACTTGTGAAAAAATTTCCAGGTATTTCAATAAATTTTATTAAAATTTCCGAAAACCGTCTGGACAGAAGGGTGAGATGAGAGTATGATATACGCGGAAAAAGTCCGGCATGCCGGACTGCGGCCAAGAAGAGAAGGAAGAGAAGGTGAAGACATGGCACAAGCTTTTTTTGGCGGCATTCATCCCAACGACATGAAAGCCGCCACCAATAAGAAGCCCATCGAAAAGCTGCCGCCGCCGGCCCGCGTGGTCATCCCCATGTCCATGCACATCGGGGCCCCCTGCAAGCCCTGCGTGAAGAAGGGGGACCAGGTGACGGTGGGGCAGATGGTGGGCGAGGCCGCCGCGTTTGTCTCCGCGCCCGTCCACGCCAGTATCTCCGGTACGGTGGTGGCGGTGGAGCCCCGCATCCATTTCAACGGGTTGCCGGTGATGAGCGTGGTCATTGAGAACGACTTCAACGACACCCCCTGTCCCGAGGCGGTCCCGCCGGAGAACCCGGACAGCCTCACAGTGGAGCAGCTGACGGACATCGTCCGCAAGTCCGGCATCGTGGGCATGGGCGGCGCGACGTTCCCCACCAGTGTGAAGATCAGCTCCGGTCTCGGCAAGGTGGACACGGTGATCATCAACGGATCCGAGTGCGAGCCCTACATCACCAGCGACCACCGCTACATGCTGGAGTACCCGGAGGAGATCATCGGCGGCGTGAAGCTGCTGGCCAAGATCTTCGGCGTGGACAAGGTACATATCGCCGTGGAGGCCAACAAGCAGAACGCGGCGGACCTGCTGCGGCTGAAGGTGGAGGAGGAGAAGGCCCCCGCCGTGGTGGACGTGCTCCACTGCCGCTACCCCCAGGGCGCGGAGAAGCAGCTCTGCCAGTCCATCACCGGACGGCAGGTGCCCCCCGGCGGCCTGCCCGCGGCTATCGGCTGCGCGGTGTTCAACGTGGTGACCACCGCCGCCATCTACCGGGCGGTCTATCTGGGCAAGCCGGTGACCCACCGGGTGGTGACGGTGTCCGGATCCGGCGTCAACGAGCCCAAGAATCTCCTCTGTCCCATCGGCACCCCCATCCGGGAGCTGCTGGACGCCTGCGGCGGCGTGAAGAAGGAGACCTTCAAGATCATGATGGGCGGGCCCATGATGGGCCACGTCCAGTACGACATGGAGGCCCCCATCGGCAAGGGCACCAACGCCATCCTGGCCTTTGCCGGGGACGAGGAGCGGACCGAGGAGTACCCCGCCTGCATCCGCTGCGGCAAGTGCGTCAGCGTCTGCCCCATGCACCTGCAGCCAGTGTTCATGTATCAGTATGAGCGGGCGGGGAAGCTGGAGGAGCTGGAGAAGGCCAATGTGCTGGACTGCATCGAGTGCGGCGCCTGCACCTACATCTGCCCCGGCCGGCTGCATCTGGTGCAGACCTTCCGCACCGGCAAGCAGAAAATCATGAACGCGAGAGCCGCCGCCAAGGCGGCCGCCGAAGCCGCGGCCAAGGCTGCGGAGGCAAAGTAAGGAGGCGCTTGTATGGATTATAGAGATTTGAATCTGACCGGTTCCTCCTCCCCCCACATCCGTACCAAGGACGGCACCGGCCACATCATGGGCGAGGTCATGCTGGCGATGGTGCCGGCGCTGGGCTTCGCGGTGTACAACTTCGGCTGGCGGGCCCTGGTGAACACGGCGGTGTCCATCCTGGCCTGCTGCGGCTTCGAGTGGCTGTACCGGGCCGCCATGAAGAAGAACAACACCGTACCCGACCTGAGCGCCGCCGTCACCGGCATGCTGATTGCCTTTGTCTGCCCGGTGACTATCCCCTACTGGATCCTGATCATCGGCGACTGCTTCGCCATTGTGATTGTCAAGCAGCTCTTCGGCGGCATCGGCAAGAACTTCCTGAACCCGGCTCTGGCCGCCAGGGCCTTCATGCTCTCCTGGGCCGGGGCCATGACCAACTGGGTGTGTCCCCGCGCCAGCGTTCCCATCTGGGGCGCCGTGGACGCGGCCACCGCCGCCACCCCCATGAGCTACCTCCACGCCAACAACCTGGCGGGTCTGACGGAGACCTACAGCCTGGGCGACATGTTCGTGGGCGTCATCGGCGGCTCCATGGGCGAGGTGAGCGCCCTGTGCCTCCTCCTGGGCGGTCTGTTCCTCCTGTACCGCAAGGTCATCACCTGGTGCATCCCGGTCAGCTACATCGGCACCGTGGCGGTGCTGACCTTTATCTTCCCCCGGGGCAACGACCCCGTCACATGGATGCTCTACAACCTGCTGGGCGGCGGACTGATGCTGGGCGCCTTCTTCATGGCCACCGACTACGTCACCTCCCCGGTGAGCAAGCGGGGCCAGGCCATCTTCGGCGTGGGCTGCGGCCTCATCACCGTCTTTATCCGGTATTTCGGTTCCTATAACGAGGGCGTGTGCTACGCCATTCTGCTGATGAACCTGACCGTGTGGCTCATCGACAGGAATGTGAAGCCCAGCCGCTTTGGCGTGACTAAGGCCGCCAAATCCAAGGAAAAGGAGGCTGCCGCGAAATGAGCAATGAGAATACCGCCGCTGCGGAGAAGACCAGGCTGGAGTTGGATCCTAAGTACATTCTCCACATCGCGGGCACGCTGCTGGGCATCTGCCTGGTGGTGGCGCTGCTCCTGGGCGTGGTAAACAGCTTCACCAAGCCCGTCATCGACGCGGCCCAGGCGGAGAAGACCGCCGCGGCCATGCGCCAGGTCCTGCCGGCGGACGAGTACCAGCCCATGGAGACCCTGCCCGACGGCGTGCTGTCCCTCAACGCGGCCGTCTCCGGCGGGAAGACCGTCGGCTACGTGGTGGAGGTGGAGCCCTCCGGCTCCCAGGGCAAGATCACCATGCTGGTGGGCGTGGACGCGGAGACGAAAGCGGTCACCGGCGTCTCCGTCACCAGCCAGAAGGAGACCGCCAACATCGGCACCAAGGTCGTGAACGACCAGTCTGTGCTGGACCGCTTCATCGGCCTGAGCCACGCGGAGGGCGATATCCAGGTCAACGGCGGCACCGAGGGCGTGAACCGCTTTGACGGCATCTCCGGCGCCACCGTCAGCTCCAAAGGCGTCACCACCGGCGTCAACACCGCCCTGGCGGCGGTGGAGTCGCTGGGGTAAGGAAGGGAGGATGAAAACGTGAATTTCGGAAAACAGCTGAAGGAGGGCCTTCTGACCCAGAACCCGGTGCTGGTCCAGCTGCTGGGCATGTGCTCCACCCTGGCCATCACTACCTCCATCTCCAACGGCATCGGCATGGGCGTGGCGGTCATCATCATCCTGACCCTGTCCAACATCTTCATCTCCCTGCTCAGGAAGATCATCCCCAACCAGGTCCGCATTGCCGCCTTTATCGTGGTCATCGCCGGCTTCGTCACCATGGTGGATCTGCTGCTCCAGGCCTACTTCCAGGATCTGGCGGAGAGCCTGGGCGTGTTCATCCCCCTCATCGTGGTCAACTGCATCATCCTGGGCCGGGCGGAGTCCTTCGCCTCCAAGAACGGCGTGCTGGCCTCCGCGGTGGACGGCGTCTGCCAGGGTTTGGGCTACACGGCGGTGCTGCTGGTCATGAGCGCCATCCGGGAGTTTCTGGGCAGCGGCGCCCTGGCCGGCATCCAGATCTTCCCCGCCGAGTACGGCGCCAATATGCTGGTGCTGCCGGTGGGCGGCTTCCTGGTGCTGGGCTGCCTCATTGCCCTGATGCAGTGGGCGCTGAACAAGTCCGGAAAGGGAGGTAAGTGAGTATGCAGATTTCGACGCTGCTTGACATCGCGCTGGGCGCGATTCTGGTCAACAACTTTATCTTCATCCAGTTTTTGGGCATCTGTCCTTTCATGGGCGTATCCAAGAAGATGGACACCGCCACCGGCATGGGCTTCGCGGTCATCTTCGTCATGGGCCTGGCCTCCGCCATCTGCTACCCGGTGAACGTGCTGCTGGTGAAGCTTAACCTGGAGTATATGCAGACCGTGGCCTTCATCCTGGTCATCGCCGCCCTGGTGCAGTTCGTGGAGATGTTCCTGAAGAAGTCCATCCCCTCCCTGTACGAGGCCCTAGGCGTGTACCTGCCGCTTATCACCACCAACTGCGCGGTGCTGGGCGTGGTGCTGCTGAACGTTCAGAACGACTACAACTTCATCGAGTCCGTGGTCTACGGCATCACCGGCGGCGTGGGCTTCCTGCTGGCCATCGTGCTCTTCGCCAGCATCCGGGAGCGGCTGGAGTTCGCCGAGCCCCCCAAGTCCTTTGAGGGCTTCCCCATCGCCCTGGTTACCGCCGGCCTCATGGCCCTGTCCTTCATGGGCTTCAGCGGGCTGTCCATCCCGTGGTAAGGAGGAGGAGAGACAATGAATACGACGAATATCCTCTACGCGGTCCTGACCCTGGGCATCCTCAGCGCCGTCTTCGGCGCGGTCCTGGCCGTGGCCTCCAAGGTCTTCGAGGTCAAGACCGACCCCCGCCTGGAGATGATCCAGAGCACCCTGCCCGGCGCCAACTGCGGCGGCTGCGGCTACCCCGGCTGCGCCGGCTGCGCGGCGGCCATCCTGGCGGGCAAGGCCCCTGTCAACGCCTGCTCCGTGGCCTCTGGCGAGCAGGTCAGCCACATTGCCGCCATCATGGGCGTGGAGGTGGAGGCCGCCGAGCGCCGCGTGGCCTTTGTCCGCTGCTCCGGCGGCGACAGGGCCGGCCATAAGTTTGAGAAGTACATCGGCCTCCAGGACTGCATCGGCGCCATGAAGGTCTCCGGCAACGGCTTCCTGGACTGCGGCTTCGGCTGCCTGGGCCTGGGCAACTGCACCCGGGCCTGCAAGTTCGACGCCATCCACATCAACAGCCACGGCGTGGCCGAGGTGGACCGGGAGAAGTGCACCCACTGCATGCAGTGCGCCGCCGCCTGTCCCCGGCACATCATCACCGACATCCCCTACGCCTCCGACGTGGTGGTGCCCTGCTCCAGCAAGGACAAGGGCGCGGTGGCCAAGAGCAACTGCTCCTCCGCCTGCATCGGCTGCAAGCTGTGCGAAAAGAACTGCCCCACCGGCGCCATCACCGTCACCGACAATCTGGCCACTATCGACTACTCGAAGTGCACCTCCTGCGGCACCTGCGTGGCCAAGTGCCCCCGCAAGCTGCTGGTGGACATCCACGCCGACGGCAAGGTGGTCCCCGTGGCCGCCGCTGCCAAGTAAGCGGCATCTCTCTGTAAGTACGGTTCCCTGCCCGCCCCTTTCAGGGCGGACAGGGAACCATTTTTTACCTGGAGGCGGGGTGGAAAAATCGGTGCATATGACAAAAGTGGGGGCTACGGACCTGTTATTTTTTGTCAAAGCCGGCAGAACGGCCTCGTACAGAAAACGAATTTCTCCAGAAATGTCGTTAAAATAAGGACAATTGGCAGTCTGACGGAGAAATCAAACAAAATTTTAGGTAAAACGCAAAAAGTTTCTGCTTGACATTCCGAAAGAAGGGGGGTAAACTGCGAACATATTTGAACAGCGCCAACGGCGATGATGGAGAGAAGTAAGCAGGAAAAGCGCCCGCAGTGAGCGGGGGACAGTGGAAACCCCGTGGCAGCCGCCTGGTGAATAACACTCCGTAGCCTCGACCCGAAACGGTAGGAGTAGGGAAGACGGGAACAGCCCGTTACAGCTGACAGGCTTGTTAGAGCTGAAGTGGCCGTACTACGGCAAATTAGGTGGCACCACGGATCCCGGCGATTCGTCCTAAAATTTTATTTTAGAGACGCCGGTTCATTCGGAGGTGCTTTTTATGTGTTCTATCATGGGTTACACCGCCAAGGATATCCCCCTGGCGGAGCTGGAGCGGGCCTTTGCTGCTACCAAGTCCAGAGGCCCCGACGACAGCCGCTCCCTGGAGACTCCGTCCGGGACCCTGCTGTTCCACCGCCTGGCCATCATGGGCCCCGAACCCGCCGGGATGCAGCCCTTTGTGCTCCCGGACGGCAGCGCCGTGGTTTGCAACGGTGAGCTGTACGGCTTCCGGAAGCTGAAGAAAGCCATGGAGGCCGCGGGCCATACGTTCGTCAGCGGATCCGACTGCGAGCTTCTGCTGCCCCTATGGAAGGAGCACGGCACGAAGATGTTCGGGGAGCTGGACGCGGAGTTCGCCCTGGTGCTCTACGATGCCCCCGCCGACAGCTACATCGCCGCCCGGGACCCCATCGGCATCCGGCCCCTGTACTACGGCTACAGCGCCTCCGGGCACATCATTTTCGCCAGCGAGCCCAAGAGCCTGCTGGGGCTGACGGACAAGATCATGCCCTTCCCGCCGGGCCACTACTACAAGGACGGGGAGTTTATCTGCTACTGCGACATCGCCAAGGTGGATGAGGTCTGCCGCGATGATCTGGAGACGGTCTGCGCCAACATCCACGAGAAGCTGATTCTGGGCGTGGAGAAGCGGCTGGACGCCGACGTGCCGGTGGGCTTCCTCCTCTCCGGCGGACTGGACAGCTCCCTGGTGTGCGCTATCGCGGCCAAGCTGCTGAACAAGCCCATCGAGACCTACGCCGTGGGCATGAGCACCGACGCCATCGATTTGAAGTATGCCAAGCAGGTGGCGGACCACATCGGCAGCCACCACCACGAGATCTACATCACCGAGCAGGATGTGCTGGACGCCCTGGAGGAGGTTATCTACGCCCTGGGAACCTTTGATATCACCACCATCCGGGCCAGCATGGGCATGTACCTCATCTGCAAGGCCATCCATGAGCAGAGCGACATCCGGGTGCTGCTCACCGGCGAGATCAGCGACGAGCTGTTTGGCTATAAGTACACCGACTTCGCCCCCTCCCCGGAGGCGTTCCAGGCGGAGAGCGAGAAGCGGATCCGGGAGCTGCACATGTACGACGTCCTCCGGGCGGACCGGTGCATCTCCGTCAACAGCTTGGAGGCCCGGGTGCCCTTTGGCGACCTGGAGTTTGTGAAGTACGTCATGAGCGTGGACCCGGCCAAGAAGGTGAACGTGTACGGCAAGGGCAAGTACCTGCTGCGCCACGCCTTTGAGGGGGACTACCTGCCCCAGTCCATTCTCCAGCGGGAGAAGGCGGCCTTCTCCGACGCGGTGGGCCACAGCCTGGTCGATGATCTCAAGGCCTACGCCGACAGGACCTACGGGGACGGCTGGCAGGCGATTGCCGAGAAATACAGCTACCACGCCAAGCCCTTCACCAAGGAGTCCCTGCTGTACCGGGAGATCTTCGAGAAGTACTACCCCGGCCAGGCGGAGATGGTGGTGGACTTCTGGATGCCCAACAAGGAGTGGGAGGGCTGCGACGTGGACGACCCCAGCGCGCGGGTGCTGAGCAACTACGGCGCCTCCGGCGTGTAAGCACGCATATCCGGCCTATAACGCGCTATACATAAAAAATATATTTGCCGCCCAGCGGCGAAAGGAGATATATTATGAGCGACAAGAAAGTGAGCGAACTCTTCGGCAGCATGGTATTCAACGAGGAGGTCATGCGCCAGCGCCTGTCCAACACCTGCTACAAGGCATGGAAGAAGTGCGTCACCGACGGCGCCAGCCTGGAGCTGGAGACCGCCCACGAGATGGCCGCGGCCATGAAGGAGTGGGCCATTGAGAAGGGAGCCACCCACTTCACCCACTGGTTCCAGCCCATGACCGGCGTCACCGCCGAGAAGCATGACAGCTTTATTGCCCCCGTGGACGGCGGCCGGGTGCTGATGCAGTTTTCCGGCAAGGAGCTGGTCCGGGGCGAGCCCGACGCCTCCTCCTTCCCCTCCGGCGGCCTCCGGGCCACCTTCGAGGCCCGGGGCTACACCGCCTGGGACCCCACCTCTTTCGCTTTCATCAAGGACGGAAGTCTCTGCATCCCCACGGTGTTCTGTTCCTACAGCGGCCAGGCCCTGGACAAGAAGACCCCCCTGCTGCGCTCCATGGATGAGCTGAGCCGCCAGGCTGTCCGCGTGTTGCGTCTCTTCGGCGACACCGGCGTGAAGAAGGTAGTCAGCCAGGTGGGCCCCGAGCAGGAGTACTTCCTGATTGACAAGGATGTGTTCAACCAGAGGGAGGATCTGATCCTCACCGGCCGCACTCTCTTCGGCGCCAAGCCCCCCAAGGGCCAGGAGCTGGAGGACCACTACTTCGGTACCATCAAGCCCCGGGTGGCCGCCTACATGAAGGAGCTGGACGAGGAGCTGTGGAAGCTGGGCATCCTGGCCAAGACCAAGCACAACGAGGTAGCCCCGGCCCAGCACGAGTTGGCTCCCATCTACGCCGACGCCAACACCGCCGGCGACCACAACCAGCTGACCATGGAGATCATGAAGAAGGTGGCCGGCCGCCACAACATGGTCTGTCTGCTCCACGAAAAACCCTTCGCCGGCGTCAACGGCTCCGGCAAGCACGACAACTGGTCCATCAGCACCGACACCGGCGTGAATCTCTTCCGTCCCGGCTCCACCCCCAGCCAGAACGCACGCTTCCTGCTGTTCCTGGCCGCTTTCATCAAGGGCGTGGATGAGTACCAGGAGGTTCTGCGCTGCTCCGTGGCCACCCCGGGCAACGACCACCGCCTGGGCGCCCAGGAGGCCCCCCCGGCCATCATCTCCATCTTCCTGGGCGACGAGCTCACCGCTATTGTGGACTCCATCATCCAGGGCACCGAGTACGTGGAGCACGGCAAGAAGACCCTGTCCATCGGCGTGGACTCCCTGCCCCACATCCCCCAGGACAACACCGACCGCAACCGTACCTCCCCCCTGGCCTTCACCGGCAACAAGTTTGAGTTCCGTATGCTGGGCTCCAGCCAGTCCATCTCCGGCCCCAACGTGGCCCTGAACACCATCATGGCCGAGGAGTTGAGCCAGTTTGCCGACGCGCTGGAGAAGGCCGACGATTTCCAGAACGCCCTCCACGACCTGATCCGCGACACCCTCAAGGCCCATCAGCGCATCATCTTCAACGGCAACGGCTATGAGGACGCCTGGGTGGAGGAGGCGGAGCGCCGTGGCCTCAGCAACCTGAATTGCACCGCCGACGCTTTGAAGACCTATCTGAAGCCCCAGCACATCGCCCTCTTTGAGAAGCACGGCGTGTTCACCAAGGAGGAGCTGACTGCCCGCAACGAGATCCACCTGGAGAACTACTGCGAGGTCATCGGCATTGAGGCTCGGACCATGATCGACATGGTGCGGAAGGATATCTTCCCCGCCGTGTCCGCCTACTCCGGCGACCTGGCCGGCACCATCGCCGCCAAGAAGTCTGTGGTCGCCGATCTGCCCTGCACCGCCGAGACTTCCCTGCTCAAGAAGATCAGCGCCCTGCTGGAGAAGGTGGCGGTCCAGAACTCCCAGCTGGAGGCCCTGCTGGCCGGCGATCCGGGGAAGGACGCCTATGAGGCGGCGCACTACTACCGGTATACTGTCTTTGCCGCCATGCAGGATCTGCGGGAGAGTGTGGACACGCTGGAGACTTTGGTAGCCGCCGACTACTGGCCCATCCCGTCCTATACCGACCTGCTGTTCTCCATCAAATAAAGTCTTTTCTTTGCAGAGGAGCCGCCCCGGCCGGGGCGGCTCCTTTTGTAAGTCCCTGCCGGGACGGGGGCTTGTGGGGGTTCCACCCCCACGCCCTGGCCTACTTTTCCTTCGCGGGAAAAGTAGGCAAAAGCGCGCTCAAGGGTTTCACCCTTGAGAATCCTAATTTTATGTTTAGTTTTGCGCTTTCTTGCCAGTCTGTCCTGTCTACCCGTTTGCCGTCCGTATATGAGGCGAATCGTCTATTTTAGGACTGTTGTACGGACAGATCTATGCGGCGCCCAGTCCGCCCGGAGGGCGGACCTTCGCATTGGGTTCGTTGTACGTTTTTGACGTTGTCCGACTGCTGTCTGCTCCGTTCCACTCCGCAATAGAAACATGCTTCATTACGCACCCCTCACGCCCATCCATCCCTC
>CANRHK010000038.1 GCA_947630395.1 uncultured Oscillospiraceae bacterium | reverse complement strand
TGCCTACTTTTCCCGCGCGGGAAAAGTAGGCCAGGGCGTGGGGGTGGAACCCCCACTTCCCCCGTCCCGGCAGGGACCACCAGTGGGGGGCTGGAAGCCCCCGGCCCCCAGCCCCGATGTACATAAAATCTATCTGCTCTTGGGAATAAGCAGCAGCCGATCCGCTCCAATCTGATCCTCAGCGGTCAACTCGTTGACCGCCAAAATTCCCTCACGGGTGGTGCGGTACTGCTTGGCCACCGACCACAGGCTCTCCCCAGCCCCCAGCTTCCGAAGGATTAAGGAGGGCATAGGCTCGCCGCCATTCTCCTCCTCTGTCGTCTCTCCCCCGCTGACGCACACATACCGCTTCCGGCAGTCGGTCATCAGAGTGTACTCAATGGGAAGGCGCAGCTCAATGCCCTCCGGCGCCACATTCACCATCACGTCGCTACCGCAGCTCGCCTCCACCCGGCAGGTGGCGCTCTCCGCCTCCCCGGGGAGATCCGCGGGACAGGTAACTGAAAATTCCTGTCGGGCGCTCAAAAGCATGTCGCTCTCGTCCAGATACAGACAACGGGCCCACACGGGGATCCGCAGCTCGCCGCCGCTGATCTGGGCGCTGCCGCAGCCCACCTCCGTGTCAATCACCGACTTCACCGCCGCACCGGTCTCCATCAGCTCCCGGGCGTTCTGACGGCGGGTGCTGCGCTGACAGTCCTCGCTGAGGGCCAGCTCCATGTGCTGGCAGTCCACCGGCGCGGCGGTGCTGTAGAGGTCGGCAATAAAGTCAATCTCCTCCATTCGCCACACCGTCACACGGGTGCGCATGCTCAGATCCAGGGTGATCACATAGGCGTCGTCGCTGCCGCCCTCGCCGCCCAGACGGCAGTCCGCGCTCAGCAGCCGGTGGACCGCCTCGCTCTCGCAGTCCTCCGTAAAACCGGCCCCCTCAATGATCTGGGAGAAGGGCAAATCCTGCTGGAGCAGCGCCGCCTTGCCGCCGTTCTCCCGGTACAGCACCGAGGCGGTCACCATGCCCTTCACCACCAGCTTACTGCCAATCAGCTTGCTGTCCGTGCTGCGGAGGTCCACCCGGGTGGAGAGAATCTCCTCAGCGCCGCCCCGGCCCGGAGGCAGGGGCAGCTCCTCGGTGAAGGAGAAGTCCTTCTCCCGCACCCCGGCGGCCACCCTTGTCTGCTTCTTCTCCCTGAGAAGCTGGATGCTGGCGGCATCCTCCCCCTCCGCGTCCGTGCAGACCGACAGACTCACATGGCGGCACCCGGCGGGGTACAGGGACAGATTGGCCCGGGTCAGGACCTTCCGGGGGTTCAGCATCCTTGTGTCAATGCTCCGCAGCTCCCCCCGAATGTCCAGGGACTCGCAGTCCGCGCTTCCCTGGCCCTCGCCGTAGCACTGGAACGGAAGCTGGAAGTGCAGAGCCCTGGGCCCGGTCTCCTTCTCCGGTATGTACAGCACCGACACGTCCACCGCGCCGCTGGCGCAGAAGCGGCCGTCGGCGCTCAGCTCCCTGTCGGTGAGATAGACCATGCCCGTGGTGTCCACAATGCGGGCAATGTCCGGGCTGCTGTCCGGTACGATGTTCTCCCGCATGGTCTCACAGGCAAACGGCGCGAAGCGCAGCGGCTCATAGTAGTCATGGCCGGCTTTTTTCAATTGCAGTTCCATAGTGGCGTCCTCCCTTTTGCGTATCATAGGGTATGCGTGGCCTCTTTGCTCCCAGTCTATGACACGTCCGGGCGGTTCATTCCTTGATGCCGAACAGTTTTTTCAATATCCCCGCCAAAAAGCGGGGGGACTTGACAACCACAATCTTCATAGGGACCTCCTTCCTATCTGCGCATGCAGGCACAGCCGCAGCCAATCAGCAGAAATGCCACCAGGAACAGGAGGCACCCCGTGGGAAAGATGGCTACAATTAAAATTCCCAATCCCAGCGCCAGCGCGCATATCCCCATCCACCGGGCGTATCGCATGGGCCGCTCGCCTCCTTTTCCTTGGTACTCCATTATATACGGGGAGGTTCCGGCGGGTGCAAAGAGGCCGCCCCCCATCGGGAGGCGGCCTCTTATGTTCATGTTATCGTTTTTCCGGCCCGGCGTTCCAGGCCCGCAGGTCCTTCAGCTCCTGCCACAGCCGCACATAGCTGCGGTGGCGGCTGGGCGGGATGGCGCCCCGCTTCACGGCCTCCAGCACCGCGCAGCCCTTCTCCCTGGTGTGGGAGCAGCCCACAAACCGGCACTTGTCCAGGTACGGCCGGAACTCTACAAAGCACTCCGGCAGCTTCTCCTTCAGCGCCAGATCCAGCTCCCCGGCGTCAAAGGAGGCAAAGCCCGGGGTATCGATGACATCCCCGCCGCAGCTGAGACGGTGGAGCTCCACATGGCGGGTGGTGTGCTTGCCCCGGCCCAGCTTCTCACTGACAGCGTCCACCCGTAGGGAGAAGCCCGGCTCGATGGCATTCAAGAGGCTAGATTTCCCTACGCCGGAGTTGCCTGTAAAGGCGGAGAGCTTGCCGGAAATGATGGTTTTCAGCTCCTCCAGTCCCTCCCCGGTCCCGGCGCTGGTGCGGAGGGTAGGAAATCCGGCGGTCTCATAGACAGCCGCCAGCTCGTCCCCGGGGACCAAGTCGCACTTGTTGACGCAGACCACCACGCCGCAACCCTTCAATGCCGCGATGGCGGACACCCGGTCAATGAGGAAGGGGTCCGTCACCGGGATAGCGGCGGAGGCGATGACCACCAGCTGGTCCACGTTGGCCACTGCGGGCCGCTCAAAGGCGCAGCTTCTTGGCTCGATCTCCCAGACCATGCCGCTGCCCGGCTCGGTCTCCCGGACCTCCACCCAGTCCCCCACCAGGGGGCTCCTGCCCTCCTGGCGGAACCTTCCACGGGCCCGGCAGGTCACCAGTTCGCCGTCCACCTCCACGTAGTAGAAGCCGCTGAGGGCTTTCAAAATGCGGCCCCTACTCACTGAACATGACCACCTCACTGGAGGACTGCTGCCCGTCTACAATGATCTGGATTGTGTGCTGGCCGGCCTTGGCATAGACGGTGGTCTCAATGTGCTCGTTGCTGGCCACATCCGCGGAATAGACCAGATCGTCGTCCACATAGATCTCCACCCGGTACTTGTCCTCAAAGAACCAGGCGGTGGGGGCGGTGTAGGAGACGGTGTGGGGCAGCAGCTTCTCCCCGTCGCTGTAAGTGAAGATGACGGTGCTGCCCTGTTCCACTTGGACGCCGCCGTCCACGCTTTGGGTGAGGACCTGGCCCTCCGGCTTGGATGACTCCACCTTCTGAAACTCGGCCTTCAGGTTCAGCGTCTTCATCTTGGCGTCCACCCACTCCACCGACTGGCCCACACAGGACACCATGGTGGAGTAAAGAATCTTGGGACCCTTGCTGAGATACAGGGTCACCGTATCCCCCTCGCTGAGCTGGGCGCCCTCCGCCGGCTCGGTCCGGATGACGTAGCCGGCCTGGATGCTGTCGCTGTACTCCTCCTCTCCATACTGGATGTTGAGGTTCAGCTTGCTCAGGTCCTTGTCCTGTTTCAGCCGCAGCTCCGCGCTGCGGCCCTCCGTGTTCACCAGATTGGGCATGCCGCCGGTGCGGGCCCCCATGCTCACCGTCACATTGATGGGGATCAGTGTGCCGCTGGGGGATTTCTTCATTTTCCCCGCTTCCGGGTCCTGCCGGATGATCTGGCCGGTGGCGTACTCGTTGCTGTACTCGTAGGCGGCGTCCTCCACAATCTCAAAGATGCCGTCCACCTCCGGCATGGCCCTGGCCTCCTCCACCGTCTTCCCCACCAGACTGGGAACCTCGTACTCCGGGATCTCCGGGGTGGAGAAGCTGCCCATGATAAAGCCGTACAGCCGGGTGACGCCGAAGTACCCCAGGGCCGCCACCAGCACAATGAGCACCAGGGTTTTCAGCCAGCCGTAGCGGCGGGGCGGGTCGTCGTCCTCGTCGTCGTCCTCGTCCTCCTCCTGAATACGGACGGGCTGCTGGACCTGCCGGTGGGTCACCGCCACATTGGGAATCTTGTGGGTGGGCTCGTTTTCCGTGTCCTCGTCCAGCTGGAGATCCTCGGGGGTGTATTCAAAGCTGATGCTGGGGTCCCGGCGGAAGGCCTCCAGATCCATCAGCATCTCGTCGGCGGTGGTATAGCGCTTGCTGCGGTCCGGCGCCATGGCCTTCATGCAGATCTGCTCCAGGGCCTCCGGAATGTCGGGGTTCAGCTCCCTGGGCTCCTTGGGGACGGTGTTGAAGCGCTGGATGGCCACCGACACCGGGTCGCTGCCCTCGAAGGGCAGGCAGTCGGTGAGCATCTCATAGAGCACCACGCCGGCGGAGTAGATATCGCTGCGGTTGTCGGTGTAATCCCCCTTGGCCTGCTCCGGAGAGATGTAGTGGACAGAGCCGATGGCCTCGTTGGAGGGGTTGGACCCGTTGGAGAAGCAGGCGATGCCGAAATCCGTCACCTTCACGGTACCGTCCCGCAGCACCATAATGTTCTGGGGCTTGATGTCCCGGTGGATGATGCCGCGGCTGTGGGCGTGGCTGAGGCCCTTCATAATCTGGGTGATGAAGTGGAGGGCCTCGGGCCAGTTCAGCGTCCCCCGCCGCTCCATGTACTGCTTGAGGGTGATGCCGTCGATGAGCTCCATGACGATGTAGTCCATGCCTCCGCCCCGGCTCACATCATACACCGCCATGATGTTGGGGTGGGAGAGCATGGCGACGGCCTGGGACTCGTCGTGGAACCGGCGCCGGAACTCGGCATCCTCGCTGAGGTCCTTCTTCAGCATCTTCACCGCCACCAGCCGGTTAAGCCGGTGGTCCTTGGCCTTGAAGACCACCGCCATGCCCCCGGTCCCGATGACCGACAGGATCTCATAGCGGTTATCCAGCATCTTTCCTATGTATTTTTCCATAGTCAAGTGTCCTTCCTTCCTGATCTCCGGCGCCGCCCGCGGGGCGCGGCTTCGCTGCCGGCCGGAAATCCCGGTATCCAAACGCTTCCAAACAAAGCGGCAGTCAAATTCCCGTTCATTGCCGGCGCAGCAGTACGGCGGTGAGATTGTCCGGCGCGCCGTGCTTTCTTGCAATCTCCAGCATGCGGTTCAGGCAGGAGTTCTCGTCCTTGCCGCTGAGGATCTCCCGCTCCATCTCCCAGTCCGTCACCGTCTCAATGAGGCCGTCGGTGCACAGCAGCAGGTAGTCCCCCCGCTCCAGCTGGACCAGATAACTGTCGCTGAGAGCGTGGCGGTCGGGCCCCAGGGCCCGGGTGATCAGGTTCCGGTTGGGATGGCTGCGGGCCTCCTCCTCGGTGATATCCCCCCGCTCCACCAGACGCTCCACCACGGAGTGGTCCCGGGTGACCCGGCTGATGCCGCGCTGCTCCCCGCCGGCGCGGATCAGGTAGGCCCGGCTGTCCCCCACGTTGTTGATGACAGCCCATTCCTCCCGGATGATGGCGGAGACCAGGGTGGTGCCCATGCCCCGCAGCCCCGGCTCAGCGCAGGAGTGCTCATACACCGCCGTGTTGGCCTCGGCCACCGCGAATTTGGCCACCTCCTGGATCTGCTCCAGGGTCATGTCATCCCGAAGGTTGGCCGCGCAGGTGGAGGTAAAGGTCTCCACCGCCAGCTCCCCGGCCAGCTTTCCGCCGCTGGGTCCGCCCATGCCGTCGCAGACCACGCAGACCGTATAGCGGCTGTCCTCCCCGGCCTGTACGGCGTAGGCGTCCTGGTTCTCCCTCCGGATAAGGCCGATGTCCGTCATGCCCCATATGTTCATCATATCCGGTCACTCCTTTCGGATTTCCATTGCTTTTCGTCTCAGCTGGCCGCAGCTGGCGTCGATATCCCCGCCCAGGCTGCGCCGGACGGTGGCGGTGACGCCCCGGCTCTCCAGCCGCCGCTGGAACTGCCGCACCCGGCGGCTGGGCTTCAGCGGACTCTCCGCCACGTCGTTGAGGGGGATCAGGTTCGCATGCCCCGGCATCCCCCGTAGCTTCTCCGCAATCAAGTCCGCCTGCCAATCCGCGTCGTTGACGCCGTCGATCATGGCGTACTCAAAGCTGATGCGGCGCCCCGTCCGCCGGAAGTAGTCGTGACAGGCGGCAAAGAGGTCCTCTACATCGTAGGCCCGGTTCACGGGCATGATTTTGCTTCTGGTCCCGCTGTCCGGGGCGTGGAGGGACACGGACAGCGTCAATTGCAGCTCCAGATCCGCCAGGCGGCGGATGCCGGGGATGATGCCGCAGGTGGAGAGGCTGATGTGCCGCATGCCAACGTTCATACCCAGCGGGTGGTTCACCAGCTCCAGGAACCGCAGCACATTGTCCAGGTTGTCCAAGGGCTCCCCGATGCCCATGAGCACGATGTTGGAGACGGGCCTGCCGCTGTCCAGCTGGGCGTACATCACCTGGCCCAGCATCTCCGAGGGCCGCAGGTCCCGGACCTTGCCCCCAATGGTGGAGGCGCAGAAAGCGCAGCCCATCCGGCAGCCCACCTGACTGGAGATGCAGACCGTGTTGCCGTGGCGGTACTGCATCAGCACCGTCTCCACGCAGTTGCCGTCCTCCAGCTCCCAGAGATATTTTCTGGTGCCGTCCAGCTTTGACACCTGTTTGCGGGCCACAGCGGGAACGGGTATGTAGTACCGCTCCGCCAGCTTCTCCCGCAGCGGCTTGGAGAGATTGCTCATTTCGTCAAAGGAGCGCGCCCCCCGGTGGAGCCAGGTGAACACCTGCTTTCCCCGAAAGGCCGGCTCCCCCATCTCCCCCAGGGCCGCCGTCAGCTCCTCCAGGGTCATGGATCGGATATCTTCTCTCATAGTCTCCTCAGTTTACAAATATAAAAGCCGTCGGCGCTGTGGCGCTGGGGCCAGAGGCGCAACGCGCCGTCGTTCTCCTCCTCCAGCCCCGGCATGGCGAAGGGCTCCTTCCGAAACTCCCCGTGCCGGGCCAGAAAGGCGTCCGTCACGGCCTCGTTTTCCTCCCGGAGAACCGTACAGGTGGCGTACAGCATCACGCCGCCTTGGTTTACATAATTTGAAGCGTTCTCCAGGATGGCCTCCTGGATCTTCGGCAGCCCCGCGATGGCGGCGGGGTCCTTGTAGCGGATGTCCGGCTTCTTCCGGATGATGCCCAGCCCCGAGCAGGGCACGTCACAGAGCACCACATCAAACCGCCCGTCCCAGTCCGGCCGGCGCTCCCGCCCGTCCTGGAGGGCCGTGGCGACGCAGACGATTCCCAGCCGCGCTACGCCCTTCTCTATTACATCCAGCTTGTGGGGGTGGATGTCACAGGCGACAATTTGCCCATGATTTTCCATCGCCATGGCTGCGGCGAAGGACTTTCCCCCCGGCGCGGCGCACACGTCCAGCACTTTGAACCCCGGCTTTACCCCGGCGGCCAGCACCGCCGCCCTGGCGGCGGCGTCCTGGACCTGGAACCAGCCATTCTGAAAAGCGGGCAGGGACTCCATGTCCCCTCCGCCGGTCATCAGCCAGCAATCCGGCAGCCACAGGTGAGGTTTCACCTCCGCCCCGCCGCGCTCCAGGCTGTCCGTCAGCTCCTCCGCCGTGCATTTCAGCGGGTTCCGCTGGATGACGGTGGGCACCGGCTCATTGTCCAGGCGGAGATATGCCTCCGCCTCCTCCCGGCCCAGCAACTCCATGAGCCGGTCCACCAGCCACTGGGGGTGGCTGTACCGCAGCGCCAAATCGTCCGGCTGCACCGTGGCGGGCAGTCTGTCCTTCTCCCGGCTGAGCCGCCGGAGGACGGCGTTAACAAAGCCGGCCGCCCTGGCCCGCCTCCGCCGCTTTACGCACTCCACCGCCTGGTCTACGGCGGCGCTGTCGGGGATGCGGTCCATGAAGAAAATCTGGTACGCCCCCAGCAGCAGTACATCCCGGACAAAGGGCTCCAGCTTGTCCACCCGCTGGTCACAGCAGCGGCCGATATAGTGGAGCAGCAGCACCCGGTTTTGCAGCACGCCGTAGGTCAGCCGGGCGGCCAGGGCGGCCTCACGGGACTCCAGGCCCTGGCAGGCGGCCTTCAAACTGCCGTCGGACCAGGCGTCCAGGCGGCGGCAGGCGGTCAATGCCTCCAGGGCCGCGTCCCGTCCGGTCATCGCCTGCTCCTGCTGTTGCCGCCCCGGGAGAGAAAGATCAGCACATAGCGCAGCAGCTGGAGCAGGGACATGAGCAGCGCCGCCACATAGGTCAGCGCCGCAGCGGTGAGGACCTTTTTGGCCCCCCTCCGCTCCTCGCCCTCCAGCAGATAGTTCTCGTCAATGGTCTGGAGGGCTCTGGCGGAGGCGTTGAACTCCACCGGCAGGGTCACCAGCTGAAAGACGGTGCTGAGGCTGAACAGCACAATGCCCACCAGAAACATGGGCTGGGAGTAGAGCACAATGCCCAGCATCAGGGCAATAAAGGCGAACTGGGAACCAAAGCGGGTGGCCGGGATGATGGCCGCCCGGACGCGGATGGGGCCGTAGCCCACCGCGTACTGCACCGCGTGCCCCGCCTCGTGGGCGGCCACGCCCACCGCCGCCACCGTGGGGGCGTTATAGACCCCCTCGGAGAGGTAGATGGTGTTGTCCCTGGGGTCGTAGTGGTCGGTGAGGTTGCCCCGGCAGGGCTTGATGGCCACGTCCATGACCCCGTGGGCCCGGAGGACGTCGTAGGCCGCCTGGGCCCCAGTGATGCCCCGGCTGTTTCGGACCTTGCTGTACTTGTTGAAATTGGAGCTGACCTTAATCTGGGCGTACAGAGAGATGATCAGCACCGGAATCAGCAGCACCCAGTAGATGGCGTCGGCGTAAAACGCACCGCCGTAGCCATAGCTGTAATACGGCATAAAAAACTCCCCTTTCCGTTCTTTTTCTTGAAAGAAAAAGAACCAAAAAGAACTTTTATTCTCGCTCCCGACACTGTACGGCGTCCAACCGCGCCGCACGGTGACGGCAGTGCCGTTATAACTTGATGGGATGGCCTCTCAGATAGTCGGCGGCCTTCATGCGCTTGCCGCCGTCGGCCTGAAGCTCGGTGATGACGAGGCTCCTGCCGTCGCCGCAGGCCACCTCGATGCCCGCCCTTCCGGCGGAGAGGATAGTGCCGGGGGCCCTCCCCGTCTCCCCGCCTATCTGGGCGGAAAATACTTTCCAGCGCACCCCGGCCACGTCTGTCGTGGCGCAGGGCCAGGGCACCAGCCCCCGCACCTGGTTTTTCAGCGCCTGGGCGCTCTTTCCCCAGTCCATAGGCGACATATCCCGGGACAGCATGGAGGCGTACTGGTACTGGGGACCGTACACCTGGGGGGTCCGGCCCGCAGTGCCGTCCTTCAGCCGCCGCAGCGCCTCGCTGGCGGCCTCGCCGCCCAGGACGGCCAGACGGTCATAGAGCTCTGCCGCGTCCTCGTCCGGGCCGATGGGAGTCTCCCTGCTCAGCAGAATGTCCCCCGCGTCTAGCGCCTCCACCATGTACTGCACGGAGACGCCGGTGACCTCGTCCCCGTTGAGGATGGCCCAGTTGATGGGCGCCGCCCCCCGGTACTGGGGCAGCAGGGACGAGTGGACGTTGATGATGGCCGTCCTGGGAATATCCAGCAGCGCCTGGGGCAAAATCTTGCCGTAGGCCGCCACCACGATGACGTCGGGCTCCAGGGCCCGCAGTTCCTCCAAAACGGCCTCGTCCCGGCAGGAAACAGGCTGATAAACCGGGATTTCTACAGTAAGGGCATATTCCTTTACAGGGGTTGGCACCAGCTTCATACCCCGGTTTTTGGGCTTGTCCGGCTGGGTGTAGGCGGCAACCACATTCCATTTGTCCTCCACCAGCCGCTTGAGCACCGCCACAGCAAAGGCCGGGGTGCCCATGAAGACCACGCGCATGGTCAGTCCTCCTCCCCGGACTCCTGGAAGTCTTTTCCCTCCTCCAGGCCGGCGTAGTAGGCGTCCAGCTCCTCGTCGGTGAGGAAGCGGTCGATGTGCTCCACGTACAGGTGGCCGTCCAGGTGCTCAATCTCATGGCAGAAGCACCGGGCGGTGAGGCCCTCGCCCTCCGCCTCGTACCAGTTGCCGAAGCGGTCCTGGGCCCGGACCTTGGCGTAGTTGGGACGGGTGACCATGCCGAACTTGCCGGGGACGCTGAGGCAGCCCTCGGGGCCGGTCTGCTCCCCGCTGGTCTCCAGAATCTCCGGGTTCACCAGCTCCAGCACCCCCCGGTCGTCCATGGTGTCCACCACCACGGCCCGGCGGAGGACGCCCACCTGGGGGGCCGCCAGGCCCACGCCGTTGGCCTGGGCCAGGGTATCCTTCAAGTCGTCCAGCAGGTTGTGGAGGCGCTTATTGAAGTCCGTCACCGGACGGCATCTCTTATTCAGCAGGGGGTCGCCCTGCACCACAATTTTGCGAATTCCCATGGTAGTGTGCCCTCCTTTGGAGGCAAATAAACAGTTGAGGTACGCTCCCCGCCCCGTCACCGTGGGGAAATCCAGGTGGAGCAGGGAGGATAGAGCGACAATAAAAGTTCTTTTTGGTTACTTTTTCTTTCAAGAAAAAGTAACCACTAATCGTCGGCGTTGCAGTCGATGAAGAGATTGAGGCCCCGGTTCTCCTTCCTCTGGTGGAAGGCCCGGACATAGTAACCCAATATCTCCCGAGTGGCGTGGTCGTTGCGCCCCACCCAGAAAAGCCGGTAGCGGTAGCGGTTGTTCACCTTCACCACCGGCGCCGGGGCGGGCCCTACAATCTCCACGTCCTTTCGGTCCTTCACACCGGCGCGCATGGCGTCCCGCAGTCCGGCGGCGGCGCGGAGCACCGCTCCCTCCTCCGCCCCGGACACCGTCAGGGTGAACACGTCTGCAAAAGGCGGATAGCGCCGCGCCCGGCGGATGCGCAGCTCGGCGGCGTAGAAGCTGTTGTAGTCCTGGTTGGCCGCGCTGACAATCACCTCGTTGTCCGGGGTGAAGGTCTGAATAACCGCCCGGCCGTCCTTGCTCCCCCGGCCAGCCCGGCCCACCACCTGGGTCAAGAGGCTGAAGGTCCGCTCGGCGGCGTGGTAGTTGTCCACATACAGGCTCAAATCCGCCGCCAGGACCCCCACCAGGGTCACATTCTCAAAATCCAGCCCCTTGGCCACCATCTGGGTGCCCAGGAGGATGGGGATGTTTTCTCTCACAAACCTGTCCAGCAGGGCCTCGTGGTTGCCGGACACGGTGTCCGCGTCCATGCGCAGCACCTTGGCCTGGGGAAAGAGGGCGTTCAGCTCCTCCTCCACCTTCTGGGTGCCGGCCCCCACCTGCTTCATGAGCCCGCCGCACTGGGGGCACACCTTGGCCGCCCACTCCGAGTGACCGCAGTAGTGGCACATGAGCCGCCCGTTGGCGCTGTGGTACGTCAGCGGCACGCTGCACCGGGGGCACTGGGGGATGTCGCCGCACTCCCCGCAGAGGAGCATCCGGCTGTTGCCCCGGCGGTTCAAGAACAGAATGCTCTGCTCCCCCCGCCGGAGGTTCTCCGCCAGTTCCTCCTTCAGCGGCGCGCTGATCATGCCGGCGTTGCCAGCGCGGACCTCCCGGCGCATATCCGCAATCACCACCCTGGGCAGGCTCTGCCGGTTGTACCGGGAGCGGAGGATCAGCTTCTGGTAGACGCCCCTCTGGGCCTGCCAGGTGGTCTCCACCGACGGCGTGGCCGAGCCCAGCACCAGCGTGGCCCCCTGCTGGGCGCAGAGGAATTTTGCCACATCTCTGGCGTGGTAGCGGGGCGGGTTCTCGGACCGGTAGCTGCTCTCGTGCTCCTCGTCCAGGATGATCATGCCCAGGTCCTCCAGCGGCGCGAAGACGGCGCTGCGGGTGCCCAGCACCACATCCACCTCGCCCCGGCGGATCCGCTTCCACTGGTCGTAGCGCTCACTCATGCGCAGGGCGCTGTGGAGCATCACCACCCTGTCCCCAAAATAGGCGCTGAACTTGGCCATCATCTGGGGAGTCAGGGCGATCTCCGGCACCAGGATCATCCCCCGTTTGCCCCGGCGGACCATCTCCTGGAGGAGGCGGATATAGATTAAGGTCTTGCCGCTGCCGGTGACGCCGTACAGCAGGGCGCAGGAGGCCTCCCCCGTCTCCGCTTTCGCCAGAATAGCGTCATAGGCGGCCTGCTGCTCCTCGCTGAGGACGATGGGCGCGCCGTCGGAGGGGGCGGGCTTGGGGACACGGAAGACCTCCTCCTTTGAGAAGGTCACAAGGCCGCTCTTCTCCAGACTCCTGAGCGTCTGGGGCGAGGCCCCGGTAAAGTAGCAGATGTCGCTGGAGAGGGCGCTGCCGATGGCGCAGAGCAGGCGGATCACCTCATAGCGCATAGGCGCCGCGCGCCGCCTGGGCTCCACGATGGCCATGGCGTCCTCCACGCTGACCGCCAAGGTCACCCGGCGGGCCTGCTTGTCCGTCAGCCGCCTGTCAGCCTCGGCGTCAATGGTGAGAAGCCCCCGGCGCCGGAGCTCCCGGGCCACGGAGGCCGCGCCCTCGCCGCAGGCCAGGCGCAAGGTCTCCAGCTCCGTGGAGCCGCCGTGGGCGCACAGGGCCTCCAACACCCGGCTCTCCTTCTCGTTGGCGCCGGAGGAGAGCGCAGTCTCCCGATCCACGGCCAGGGTGCAGATCTCCCGCACCCTGTACCACAGCCCCGCCGGCAGCAGAGCCTTCACTGCGTCGTAGATGGTGCAGAAGTACCGCTCCCTGAGCCACAGGGCCAGCTTGATCTGCCGGGGTCCCAGGACGCTGTCGCTGTCCAGCACCTGGCCGATGGCCTTCAAATCCGGCCGCTTGCTCTCCCGGGAGAGGGCCAGGACGATCCCCTCGCTGACCTTGTTGCCCTTGCCGAAGGGCACAGTCACCCGCACACCCACCTTCGCCCGGTCCGCCAGGGGGGCCGGCACCAGATAGTCGTAGGGCCTGTCAATGCTGTAGGTGGCTGCGGCCACCGCCACCCGGGCTACGCCGGCCAGCTCCATCTTATTCGACGTTGGCGATGACGATATCGGCGGCCGCCACGGACAGCTTGCCTTCAGCTACCTCCTGGATGGCCAGGGTCACCGGCTTTTCCACCATCTTCTCGTTCTTGTCCTCCGCCTCCTGGGCCAGCTGGCGGGCCCGGCGGGCCACCACGTTGACCAGCAGATAGCGGTTGGGGACGCTGGCGGTGAGCTGATTCATAGGGGGATAGAGCATCATAGTGATATCATTTCCTTTCGGGGGAATTTTAAATACAGGTTCTTAATGCCGGTTTATCTCGGCGATCCGCTCGTCGGGCCGGCAGTGCTCCGAGCGCATGATGGCGAGCAGGTCGTCCACCGCCCGATTCACGGTGTCGTTGATGACGAAGTAATCAAAATCCTTGGCCACGGCAAACTCCTGCCTGCCGCGCTCCAGGCGGGAGCGGATCTTCTCCATGTCCTCGGTGCCCCGGCCAATGAGCCGGCGCTCCAGCTCCGCCCAGCTGGGCGGGGCCACATAGATGCGCACCGCCTCCGGCCGCTTCGCATGGACCTGTTCCGCGCCCTGGATCTCAATGTCCAGCAGCACGTCCCTGCCCTGGTCCATGGCCCTGTCCACATAGCGCCGGGGGGTGCCGTAGAAGTTGCCCACAAACTGGGCGTACTCCAGAAACTCGTCCGCGTCAATCCACTCCCGGAACTTCTCCTTTGTGAGGAAGTGGTAGTGGACGCCGTCCACCTCCCCGGCGCGGGGCGGGCGGGTGGTGGCGGACACGGAGAAATACAGCGTGGGGTTGCTGGCGAGAAGTCTCGCCACCACGGTGCCCTTCCCCACGCCGGAGGGCCCGCAAATAATGAAGGTCTTTCCTTTCCTCATGGCTCCTCCTCCAGCGCGGCGGGGTCCAGCCCGAAGCGGGGCGCCAGCTTCTCCAGAGGCAGAGCGGAGAGCACCACATGGTCGCTGTCCATCAGCAGCACCGCTGCCGTCTTCCGTCCAAAAGTGGCGTCAATGAGCATACTGCGGTCCCGGGCCTCGGCAATGAGGCGCTTGACCGGGGCGGAGTCGGGGCTCACCACGGCGATGACCCGCTGGGACGCCACCAGACCGCCGTAGCCGATACTGACCAGTTCCATTCGCTTTTCCTCCTGTACAGAGCGGGCGCGGCTGTCCTCTTTCTTTTAAGAAAAAGCAGCTTATTCAATGTTCTGGACCTGTTCGCGGATCTTCTCAATCTCCGCCTTCAGATCCACCACAGTCCTTGCAATCTCCAGATCGCTGCACTTGGAGCCGATGGTGTTGCTCTCCCGGTTGATCTCCTGAATGAGGAAGTCCAGCTTCCGCCCCACGGGCACGTCGCTGTGCAGCAT
>CANRHK010000037.1 GCA_947630395.1 uncultured Oscillospiraceae bacterium | reverse complement strand
GATTGGGTGCGCTGGTTGTTTTTGACTATTCTAACTGCCTCCTGTCGCTCCGTTCCACTCCGCGAGGGGTGGATGGGGCGTGACGGGTGCGTAACGAAACATGTTTCTATTGCGGAGTGGAACGGAGCAGACAGCAGTAGGACAAAGGAAAAAACGTACAGCGCACCCAATGCGAAGGTTTGCCGCAGGCAAACTGGGCGCCGCATAGATATCTCCGTACAACAGTCCTGAAATAGACGCTTCGCTCCATATACGGACGGCAAGAGGGTAGACCGGACAGACCGACAAGACAGCGCAAGACAAATCAAAAAATTAGGATTCTCAAGGGTGAAACCCTTGAGTGCCCTTTTGCCTACTTTTCCGGCAAGGGAAAAGTAGGCCAGGGTGCCGGCAGGCACTGAAAAGAGAAAAAGACCAATAAGGGGCCGGAGGCCCCTATGCAACCACCCCAAAATATGTTATAATACACTCACTCCCCAAAAAAGGATATTAACAAAATGCTATATATCATAATCATTATACTCTCCATTATCGCCGACCAGGCGATAAAAGCCTACGTAGTGGCAAATATCCCCCTCTTTGGCTCCCAGCCCCTGCTGCCAGGGGTAGTAGAACTCTACTACATCCGCAACACCGGCGGCGGCTTCTCCGTCCTGACGGACCACACCTGGCTGCTGGCAGCCTTCACTGTCGTGCTGATGGCCGGGGTGGCCTGGCTGCTGTTCAAGAAGGTGTTTCCCAACCCCATGGCCATGCTGTCCCTGACCCTCATTCTGGGCGGCGGCCTGGGCAACCTGGTGGACAGAATCCGCCTGGGCTACGTGGTGGACATGTTCCACTTCCAGTTCTTCCCCAGCTATCCCGTCTTCAACGTGGCGGACGTCCTGATCGTCTGCGGCACCATCGGCTTTGCCGCCTACTATCTTCTGCTCTATGACAGGGGCAAAAAAGGGGAGGACTCCGCCCCGGAAACGGAGGAGCAGCATGGAACCGATCAGACTGCCAGCGGGACCTGACGCCGCCGGAACCCGCCTGGACGCGTATCTGGCCGCCCAGCTCCGGGAGCTGACCCGATCCGCCGCCCAGCGCCTCATTGAGGAGGGCCGGGTGACGGTCAACGGCAAGCCCGCCCCCAAGAGCTGCCGCCTCACCGGCGGCGAGGCGATCTCGGTGGACATCCCAGCCCCCGCGCCTCTGGACGCCGTCCCCCAGAACATCCCCCTGGATATCGTCTACGAGGACGCGGACGTCATCGTAGTGAACAAACCCGCGGGATTGGTGGTCCACCCGGCCCCCGGCCACCCGGACAGCACTCTGGTCAACGCCCTATTGTACCACTGCGGCGGCAGTCTCAGCGGGGTAGGGGGGACTCTCCGCCCCGGTATCGTCCACCGCATCGATAGGGACACCAGCGGCCTCATCATCGCCGCCAAAAACGACGCCGCCCATCTCTCCCTCTCCGCCCAGCTCCAGGACCACACCCTCTCCCGCACCTACGAGGCCGTGGTGGTGGGCGCGCTCCGGGCGGACAGCGGCACCGTGGACGCCCCCATCGGCCGCTCCCCGTCGGACCGGAAGAAGATGGCAGTAGTCCAGCGGAACGGCAAAAGCGCCGTCACCCACTGGGAGATGCTGGAGCGCTTTCCCGGCCTGACTCACATCCGCTGCCGTCTGGAGACGGGCCGCACCCACCAGATCCGCGTCCACATGGCCTACATCGGCCACCCCATCTACGGCGACACGGTCTACGGCGCCAAAAAGCCGGTCCCCGGCCTCACCGGCCAGTGCCTCCACGCGGTGGGGCTCAGGTTCGTCCACCCCCGCACCGGGGAACCGGTGGAGCTGGCCTGCCCGCTGAATGAGGAATTTGCGGCGCTGCTGAAAAAGCTGCGGTAATGTCGGATAAATCGAAAGGCGGTGGCGATTGTATGAAAAAGTTGATAATCATTACTTTTGCGGCTGCTTGTCTCCTAAGTTTCGTTGCTTGCAGCAATAAAACGATTGGAAAAATCAGCGGTGCGGAAAAAGAATATATCACCGTAGATGATGTGAAGTATGTATTAGATACTGACAACGATTACAGTAGTGCAGATAAAGGAAACTATTTGGGAAAGGTATCAAACTCAAAAATCACTATGAAAGTCTATTCAGTCAAAGGCGATGCAGATGGGAGCTATATCTACGCCCCTTGGGATTGGGAAGACGCCTTCTACAAAAGACAAGAACAGTAAAAAATAAATTCGATTTTTCGAAATGGAACGCCAAGAGGGCCCCGGCATGCCGGGGCCCTCTGTTCCTATACATTTTGTATCTTTATCCCTATTTAATACCGACAGAAATCGACATGATGCCCCTTTCCCCCGTAATAAAATTTGTTCCTGTTTGTTTCCGGATTGTAACTTGCTTTTCTGTTATACGATTGTATAATATAGTCAAGCTATACAATTGTATAACAAAGAATTAAGTGGGGTGCTACTGCATATGAAACGACTGGGTGACGCGGAGCTGGAGATTATGCTGGTAATCTGGGGCGCGGAGGGGCCGGTGGCCTCCGGCTATGTCCAAGAGCAGCTCCAGGGCAGCCGGGACTGGGCCCTGCCGGCGGTGATTACCTCCCTGAACCGGCTGGTGGAGAAGGGGTTTCTCTCCTGTGAGAAGCAGGGGCGCAGCAACCGCTACCGGCCGCTGGTATCCGAGCGGGAGTACAAGGCCGCCGAGAGCCGGGGCATTCTGGACCGGCTGTTCGGCAGCAGCTTCAAGGGCCTGCTGGCCGCCCTCTACGACGGCAAGGCCATCAAGGAGCAGGATCTGGAGGAGCTGCGAAGCTATCTTGACGAATTGGAGGGGAGATAAATGACCGTCTTTCTGAGCGTGTTGAAGTGGAGCGCCATCGTGGGGGCGGCCACCCTGGTCCTGGCGGCGCTGAAGCCGGCCCTGGATAGGCGCTACAGCCCCAGGTGGCGGTATGTGCTGTGGCTGGCGCTGGCCCTGGCGCTGGTGCTGTCCCCGGTGCGGTGGGGGAAACTGCTGCCCGCCCCGGCGGAGCCGCTGGTGACGGTGGAGGTACCCCAGGTGGAGGTGGCCGTGGGCGGCGAGAGCGGGTTGACCTTCCGGCAACCGGAGGCGCGGCAGCCCGTGGAGCCGGCGTCGTCCACCCCCGCGAGACCGAATCAAAGCGGAAGTCAGACGCGGGACCCCGTTCAGAGCGCGGCCCCGGCGGAGACAGCAAAGCCGGAGAAGATCCTGTCCCTGGGAACTCTGGTGACGGCGGTGTGGATCGTGGGCGCGGTGGCGTTCGCCCTGTGGCATCTGGCGGGCACAGTGTGGTTCTCCCGCCGGGTCAGGCGCTGGAGCAAGCCGGCGAATCAGAACACCATCATGATCTACAACCAGGTGCGGCGGGATATGGGCCTGGAGGGATCCCCCCGGCTGCGGATCAGCAGGTTGGTGGACTCCCCCATGATGCTGGGGCTGTTCCAGCCCTGCCTGCTGCTGCCGGACGTGTGGTACAGTGATCGGGAGCTGGGCTTCATCATCCGCCATGAGATGACCCACTACCGGCGGCGGGATCTGTGGTATAAGCTGGTGGTGCTGGCGGCCAACGCCATCCACTGGTTCAATCCCCTGGCCTACCTGCTGCGGCGGGAGGCCGAGGCCACGCTGGAGCTGCTCTGCGACGAGGCGGCGGTGGCCGGACAGGACAAAAAAGCCCGGCAGGCCTACTGCGAGGTGCTGCTGGCCTCCGTCCACCGGGAGAAGGCGGTCCAGCGGGCGGTTCTCTCTACCCACTTCTACGGCGGCGCGTCTGTGATGAGGGAACGGTTCAAAAATCTGCTCAGCGGCCCGGGGAGAAAGTTCGGCTGGGCCGCCCTGGCGGCGGTGCTGTCAGTGACAGTGCTGTGCGCCTGCACCTTGGCTTTCGCCCAGACCGGCCAGGACCAGGAGGACGGCGAGCCGGAGGGCGCGCCCCTGAGCCAGGAGGAGATCGACCTCTGGCAGGAGCGGCTGGAGAGCGAGGAGTGGAACGGATTTGTGACCAATATGTACTCCGACGTGCGGCGGCTGAGCCTCCTGGAACTGCTGTACAACGGGGCCGGCATCGGCCGGGGGCTGACGGCCGGGGAGCTGGCCGCCTTTGTGGAGGAGTACGAGGACGGGCCGCAGACGGACATCTTCGCCATAGACCTGGCGGACATGGAGGCCTATCTGGAGGAACACACCGGCTATGGGCCGGAGGACTTCGCCAGCGGCCTGGCGGAGTTCGGCGGCCTGGAGGGATTCCCCGACATGGTGTACCTGTACCACGGGGATACCAACTACACCGGGGTGGAGGTGACCGGCGGCTCAAAAACAGAGGATACCGTTGAACTGGAGGTCCACGCCGGGGCAGTCAACGGCAACGTTGGGACCCTGACCATCCGGGACGGGAAGGTGGTCAGCTTCACCAATGATCTCTACACCGCCGTGGAGAAGCTGGCCTGGGAGCGGATGGACCGCATTGCCGCCGCCGTGGACGCCCAGGGCGCCGGAGAGGTGATGTACCGCACCCTGCGGCTGTACAACTTCGGCACGGAGCCGCTGAAGAGCGGGGACAGGACCTATCAGCTTTACCCCATGGACTACCGCCTGTACCTGGACCAGAGCCCGGATGACACAATCACGGTGGAGGTAGACGGCCAGACGTTGCCGCTGATTGGACTGGGCGGCAACTGTATCTGGGAGGACAGCGACATGGAGACCGTACTGGTGGTCAGCGTGGACGGCAACGGGAACGTGAGGCCGGAGCGGTTCCTCACCGGCGCGGAAGCGGACCCGTGGATGGGGAAGTGGGATGATCTGCTCCGGGAGATCGCGGGGAGCAGTCCCATCTTCACCGCCGGGCGCTTTGAGAGCGAGCCCTACGCCTGCGTGCAGGAGCTGCTGATCCGGCTCACGGACGGCCAGGATTTCTCTGTCCTGCTCCGCAACGGGCAGAACGGGGCCGAGGAGGATCTGCAAATCTCCGCTGAGAACGGGACGGGCGTCTGCGACGTGGGCCACCTGATCCACCAGACCTATACCTGGGAGACGGTCACGGAGGAGAAGTGGAACGAGGCGTCCCCCACTGTGGTGCTGAACATCCAAGGCGACGGCCCCGCCCATTTGATGTGCCGGAACAGCGGCAATCTGCTGGCCATGACCGAGGACGGGGAGACCTGGTGGTACTGCCGGGCCGTGCCCGAGGCGGGCGGCCAGTCCCTCTATGAGGCGCTGCTGAGCGCGGCCAGAGAGGCCGCGGCGGAGGCCTCTTCGCTGGACTACGTGAACCAGGTCTATGCCGCCATCGTCGGGACGGAGGGCTTCACCATCCGGGCCACGGCGGACGGCCAGACCAACGAGTATTCCGGGGCTGACGTCTGGAACATCGGCTCCACCCTGACGGGCGGGCAGGTGACGGAGGTCACGGCAGCGGAGTGGGCGGCGGTGTCCGACCCGGGGACGGTGTTCGAGATCACCGACGGCGTCCGCACCATCCGCTGCCGCACCGCCGACGAGCTGGCCGCCGTCACGGACCGGGGCGGCGCCCGGTACTTCCGCATCACCAACCCGAACGACGTGTTCGACGGGGGCAGCATCCGCCTGCGGTGTCTGGCGGAGGAGGCCGCCAATGACGGCGTGTTCTACGGCGGCAGCGTGGACGGCAGTCTGGACATGGACGCCGCCGCCCGGCGTCTGGCGGAGGACATCGCCCGGCGGATGGGTGAACTGCCGGACTGGGTGGCATGGAAGCCCGCCGATACCCAGGTGAGCGGCGCGGAGGTGTTCGACGCCTATCTGGGCCAGCCCCAGCAGTTCTGCTCCAATATCAGCTTTTACCTCAAGCTGACCAGTGAGGATATCAACAGTGAGGCCAGGGGCTGGTGGGAGACGGGGTCCGGCCTCAGCGACCCCATCGCCTCCGGGCGGTACGCCGGCTATTACACCTGGGGCAGGGAGTGCCTGGTGACGAAAAATGACGCCGGGGACTGGGTGCTGTCCGATATGGGCACCGGCGGGTGCAGCGTGAATCTGCCGGGGTGGACCCTGTCGGCGGGTATGGGCAACTACCTGGGCAATGCCTCCGCGGCGGAGCTGGCGGACCTGTTCTTCCTGACCGAGGGCCGGACCCACGACTATCTGCTGCCCATGCACATCTGTGAAAAGCCGGAGGCGGAACAGGAGAGCCTCCTCGCCGGCCTCCCCCAGGCGAAGGCCCAGGCGCTGCGGGACGCCCTGGCGGCCTATCAGGCGGAGTACGGCAATATCAACTGAACCACAACGTATTGAGCAGGAGGGCGCCGCTTTCGCGGCGCTCTCCCTCTGCGTGTGCGGTAAATTGGGGTTGTGCTATGTGATGTCCTGGATGATGACCTCAACCCAGACTGTCCGGTCTAAATCGCTGCCGTCCGTATATGAGGCGAAGCGTCTATTTCAGGTCTATTGTGCGGACATATCTATGCGGCGCCCAGTTTGCCGCTGCGCGGCAAACCTTCGCATTGGGTTCGCTGTACGTCCGTCTTTCCTTCGCGGAGTGGAACGGAGCGACAGGAGGCAGTTAGAAATAGTCAAAAACAACCAGCGCACCCAATCCACCCCGCCCCAGCGCATCCATCTGAGCAAGAACATATTTGGGTAGCCGCTTCGTCCCATACACGGGAGCGAGTACGGTTTAGACAAAACCAGCCACAGGTCAAGCGCAAAACAAAAACAACATTAGGGTCCCCAGGGGGGAACCCCCTGGGCGCGCTTTTTGGTAACTTTTTCCCGCGCGGGAAAAAGTTACCCGGGGCGTGGGGCCGGGGAGGCCCCACATCCTCCGGGGCCGGAGGCCCCCGCCGCCAATCCCCCGGCAACAAAAAAACTCCCTCTTTACGAAAGAACACTTTTCGTGTAGAATAACGTCGTAATGAAATCCCCCGCTCCCCCGGCGGGGGAGCAAACGAAAGGAGGCGGACCCCATGAGTGGATACATGCTGCATCTGCCGGAAGAGGAGAGCATCGTGCTGTCCGGCCCGGTGGCCCGCCGCCTGGTGGAGGGCGGCGACGGAGATGCGGCCCTCCTATACATCGCCGTGCTGCAAAACAAGGGCAGCATTGACGATGAAAAGCTGCAAGGCCAGCTAAAATGGCCCCTGGATCGGTTCCGCCGGGCCCTGGCGGCCCTGGAGCGGCAGAAGCTTATCGCCCTGCCGGGCCGGGCCGCGCCGGCGGACGGGGCGGCGTCCGCCCCCCCAGCCAGGGATCAGCGCCCGGAGTACACCCGCGCCGACATGGCCCGCGCCTTGGAGGGCCGGGAGTTCGCCGCCCTCACTGGAGCGGTGGAGGACAAGCTAGGCAAGAAGCTGACCACCCCTGATGTGGCGGTGCTGCTGGGTCTCTATGACCAGCTGGGCCTGCCAGCGGACGTGATCTTCCTGCTGGTGGGCTTCTGCACCGAGCGCACCGCCGCCCAGTACGGCCCGGGCCGCCGGCCCACCCTGCGGCAGATCGAGAAAGAGGGCTACACCTGGGCCCGGCTGGGCCTCATGACCCAGGAGAGCGCCGCCGCCTACATCCGAAAGTACCAGCAGGGACGGGAGGCCCTGCCCCGGCTGATGCGCCTGCTGCGGCTGGGGGACAGAATCCCCTCCCCCAGCGAGGAGAAATACCTCCTGGCCTGGAACGACATGGGCTTTGAGAGCCAGGCCATCGAGCTGGCCTACGACAAGACGATCCTCAAGTGCAAGGAGCTGAAGTGGCCCTACATGAACCGGATCCTCTGCTCCTGGCACCAGAAGGGCCTCCACACCCTCTCCGCCATCCAGGAGGGGGACCGGCCGGCTCCCAGGAACCGGAAGGAAGCGCCCCCTCGCCGGGACGGCGGCGGGGACGACCTCCAGGGGGATCTGGCGCGCATGGAGCGATACCTGCAAAAGCTGCGGGGAGAGAAGGGGGAATCCTGAGTGGCACTGGACGGAAAAATCATGGCCGCCGCCCTGCGGCGGTATCAGGACGGCAAGGAGAGCCGGCAGGCGGAGCTGAACCGGCGCACGGCGGAGGTCTACCGCCGGCTGCCCCGGCTGGAGAGCATCGACCGGGAGCTGCGGGGCACCGCCGCAAGGCTTGTCATCGCCGCCTTTGACGAGAGCGGCGGGGACAGCGCCGTCAAGGCTCTGGAACGGGAGAACCTGTCCCTCCAGCGGGAGCGGGAGACGCTGCTGGCCCGGGGGGGCTACCCCTACGACTACCTGGACGAGAAGCCGGCCTGCCGGCTGTGCGGGGACAGCGGCTTCCTCCGGGACGGCGCCCCCTGCCGGTGCCTCATGGCCTGCTATGCCAGGGAGCAGAACCGGAGGCTCAGCAAGCTGCTGGACCTGGGCAGCCAGTCCTTTGACACCTTCTCCCTGGACTGGTACTCCGACCAGCCCTGGGGCGGATCCGGCCGCAGCCCCCTGGAGAACATGGAGATGGTGCTGGAGATCTGCGCCAACTACGCCCACAAGTTCGGGGAGCGCAGCGGCAATCTGCTCTTCACCGGGGCGCCGGGGCTGGGGAAGACCTTCCTCTCCGCCTGCATCGCCCGGGAGGTCAGCGACGCGGGCTTCTCGGTGGTGTACGACACCGCCGGGCACGTGATACAGCAGTTTGAGAGCGGCAAATTCGGCCGGGACAACCCCTACGAGGAGGACCCGGAGACGGAGATCGACCGCTATTTGAAGTGCGACCTGCTGATTGTGGACGATTTGGGGACGGAGATGCTGACCAGCTTCGTCCAGTCGGTGATCTACCGGCTGGTAAATGATCGGCTCATCAACCGCCGGAAGACCATCCTCTCCACCAACCTGTCCGTGGACAAGCTGGAGGAGCGGTACGGCGAGGCCGTGGCCTCCCGGATCCGGGGGGAGTACCAGATTCTCCGCTTCTTCGGGGAGGATATCCGCATTTTGAAGCGGGACCGGTGAGCCCCGCCGGGCGACAGACGTGGCAGAAAAAGGGCCGTCCCGGGGACGGCCCTTTTTGCTTATGTATAGGAGAACCGGTATTCGGTGGTGTAGTCGTAGCGGTGGCCGGGGCGGAGGAGGATGTCCCCCCACTCCGGGTGATTGGGGCTGTCGGGGAAGTACTGGGTCTCCAGGCAGACGGCCTGCCGGGGGCGGTAGCCCTCGCCGTTTTTGGCGTGGCTGTCGGCCATGAGGCCGTTGGCGGTGTAGAGCTGCATGCCGGGCTTCTCCGTCCAGACCTCCATGATGACGCCGGAGCGGTCCCCGGTGAGCCGGGCGGCGCGGCGCAGGCCCTGGGCGGGGCTGAGGATGAAGTTGTGGTCAAAGCCTCCCACGTTGCGCAGCTGCTGATCGTCGGCGCTGATATCCCGGCCGATGGCCTTCTCCGCCGTGAAGTCAAAGGGCGTGCCGGCCACGGGGCGGGCCATGGAGATGGGGATGGCGTCGGGACCCACGGGGGTGTAGCTGCGGGCGGAGATCCACAGGCGGTGGCCCATGGCGCTGCCGCCGCCGTTGAGGTTGAAGTAGCTGTGGTTGGTGATGTTGCAGTAGGTGGCCTTGTCGGACACCGCCTCATAGCGGATGGAGAGGGCGGACGGGGAGAGGGTGTAGGTGACGATGAGGGTCAGATTGCCGGGGAAGCCCCCCTCGCCGTCCTCGGAGGTATAGGTCAGGGAGACGGCGCTCTCGCCGGACTGGCGGGCCTGAAACAGCTGGGAATCAAAGCCGCCGGGGCCGCCGTGGAGCTGCTTGACGCCCTCGTTGGGCGCCAGGGTCACGGTGCGCCCCTCGATGAGGCAGCGGGCGTCGGCGATGCGGTTGGCGTAGCGGCCGATGACGGCGCCCACATAGCCGCCGTTCTTCTCGTAGCCCGCCACATTGCTGTAGCCCAAGACCACATCCAGGGCGTCCCCCTCCCCATAGGGCACCCAGAGTCCCCGCAGGGCCGCGCCATAGGTGATGACCTCCGCCTTGAGAAAGCCGGAGCGCAGAGTAAACCGATCCACCATCCGCCCGTCCCGGGTGGTGCCGAAATGCTCTCTCACCACTGCCATAGCGATATCCACCTCCGTCAACTGGTATGTGCTGGAAATTCGGTTTTTCTAGTATATTCCTCGTCTGCGGAAAAAACAATGTTGATTTCAGCCAAATGATCTACTATAATATGGACAAGTTTTTCACTGCGGTGAGAGAAGGAGGAAGATCATATGGAAAAAACCTTAGAGCAGTGGCGCCTGGAGGGCGCGGTGTTTGGGGATCTAATGGATCTGCGGGAGACCGTGTGGCTGAACCCGGCCCTGGGCAGCGCCGGGGAGGTGATCCCCACCCTGCCGGTGACGGCGGCGGACGTGGCGGACGCGTCGGCCCGGCTGAGGCGGTTCGCCCCCTATCTGGCGGAGGTATTTCCGGAGACGGCGGAGGCGGGGGGCATCATCGAGTCTCCCCTGGCGGAGGTACCCGCCTTCCAGCGGGCGCTGGGGTACGGCCCCGGAAAGCTCCTCATGAAGCTGGACAGCCACCTGCCCATCTCCGGATCCATCAAGGCCCGGGGCGGCATTTACGAGGTCCTCTGTCTGGCGGAGAGCCTGGCGTTGAACGCGGGTATGCTGTCCCCGGAGGACGGCTACCAGGTGCTGGCCCAGCCCCGGTTCCGGGAGTTCTTCCGGCAGTACGCGGTGGCGGTGGGTTCCACAGGAAACCTGGGCCTCTCCATCGGCATCATGAGCGCCAAGCTGGGCTTCCGGGTGACAGTCCACATGTCCGCCGACGCCCGGCAGTGGAAGAAGGATCTGCTGCGCAGCAAGGGCGTCACCGTGGCGGAGTACGCCGGCGACTACGGTCTGGCAGTGGCGGAGGGCCGGCGGCAGGCCGCCGCCGACCCCATGTGCCACTTTGTGGACGACGAGAACTCCAAAACTCTGTTCCTGGGCTACGCGGTTGCCGCCGGACGGCTGAAGCGGCAGCTGGAGGAGAGACACATCCCGGTGGACCGGGACCACCCCCTCTTCGTGTATCTGCCCTGCGGCGTAGGCGGCGGGCCGGGGGGCGTGGCTTTCGGTCTGAAGCTCCTGTACGGTGACAGCGTCCACTGCTTCTTCGCCGAGCCCACCCACGCCCCCTGCATGACCCTGGGGCTGGCCACCGGCCTCCACGATGGCGTCTGCGTGGAGGACTTCGGCATCGACGGCCGCACCGCCGCCGACGGCCTGGCCGTGGGCCGTCCCTCCAGTTTTGTGGGCCGGGTGATGGAACGGCTGGTCAGCGGGTGCTATACCGTGGACGACAACCGGCTCTACCGGCTGCTCCACCTGCTGGCGGAGAGCGAGGGCATCCGTCTGGAGCCCAGCGCCCTGGCGGGGGTGCCGGGAATGGGCCTTGTCTGCGGCGGGGCGGCGGCGTCTTATGTAAAGGAGCGCAACATTTTCCCGGAAAACATCACCCACATCGCCTGGGCCACCGGCGGGAGCATGGTGCCGCCGGATGTCTGGCGGGAGTACGATTTGACGGGCGCGGCGCTGCGCGCTGAACCATGAGAACGCGCTCCCCGACCGACGCCGTTCCCGCGGGAAAACAACAAAACGAAGGACCCGGACGGCCCGACCGTCCGGGTCCTCTTTCGCTGTTTGCGTGGATTCTTATTTCTGCAGCTGGGCCAGACGCTTCTCCGCGTCCTCCCGCATCTTGTATTTGAGGATCTTGCCCGCCGCGTTCATGGGGAAGGCGTCCACAAACTCCACGTACCGGGGCACCTTGTGCTTGGCCATGTGGTCCAGGACGTACTTCTTCATCTCCTCCACGGTCATGGTCTCCCCCTCCTTGAGGATGATGCAGGCCATGATCTCCTCGCCGTACTGCTTGTCGGGCACGCCGATGACCTGTACGTCGCTGACCTTGGGATGGGTGTAGATGAAGTCCTCGATCTCCTTGGGGTAGATGTTCTCGCCGCCCCGGATGATCATGTCCTTCAGCCGCCCGGTGATCCGGAAGTTGCCGTTCTCATCCTCGCAGGCCAGGTCCCCGGTGTGGAGCCAGCCGCCGGCGTCTATGGTGGCGGCGGTGGCGCCAGGCATCTTGTAGTAGCCCTTCATGATGTTGTAGCCACGGGCCACGAACTCGCCGCTGACGCCGGTGGGGCACTCCTCGCCGGTGTCCGGATCCACGATCCTGCACTCCACGTTGGCGAAGCGGCTGCCCACGGTGTCGGTGCGCACGTCCAGGGGGTCGTCGAAGCTGGACATGGTGCAGCCGGGGGCGGCCTCGGTCTGGCCGTAGACGCTGATGATCTGCTTCATGTTGACCTCCACCGTGGCCCGGCGCATCAAATCGGCGGGGCAGTTGGCCCCGGCCATGATGCCGGTGCGCATGTGGGAGAAGTCGGTCTTGGCAAAATCCTCGTGGCTCATGAGGGCGATGAACATGGTGGGCACGCCGTTGAAGCAGGTGATCCGCTCCTGGTTGATGCAGGCCAGGGCGGGCTTGGGGGAGAAGTAGGGCAGGGGGCACATGGTGGTCCCGTGGGTCATGGAGGCGGTCATGGACAGCACCATGCCGAAGCAGTGGAACATGGGCACCTGGATCATCATCCGGTCGGCGGTGGACAGATCCATGTGGTCGCCGATATACTTGCCGTTGTTCACCACGTTGTAGTGGGTGAGCATGACGCCCTTGGGGAAGCCGGTGGTGCCGGAGGTGTACTGCATGTTGCACACGTCGTGAACGTCCACGGCGGCGGCGCGGCGGCGGACCTCCTCCACGGAGACCCGGCCGGACATTGCCACGGCCTCGTCCCAGGTGAGGCATCCCTTCTGGCGGTAGCCCACGGTGACGATGTTCCGCAGGAAGGGCAGTTTCTTGCAGTGGAGGGGCTGGCCGGGGACGGCGGTCTCCAGCTCGGGGCAGAGCTCGGCGATAATTTCCGCGTAGTGGGAGTCCCGGTAGCTCTCAATCATCACCAGCGTGTGGGTGTCGGACTGACGCAGCAGGTACTCCGCCTCGTGGATCTTGTAGGCGGTGTTGACGGTGACCAGCACCGCGCCGATCTTGGTGGTGGCCCAGAAGGTGATGAACCAGGCGGGGATGTTGGTGCACCAGACGGCGACTTTATCGCCGGGCTTCACGCCCAGCGCAATGAGGCTGCGGGCGAACTCGTCCACATCGTCCCTAAACTGGCTGTAGGTCCGGGTGTAGTCCAGGGTGGTGTACTTGAAGCAGTACTGGTCCGGGAACTCCTCCACCATCCTGTCCAGCACCTGGGAGAAGGTGCAGTCGATGACCGTGTCCTTCTTCCACACGTACTGGCCCTCGCCGGTCTGGCTGTAGAAGAGATGGCTCTTCCGCTGCCGGCGCTCATAGCGGCCCATCTGTACGGCGTAGTGGGTCAGCAGCATCTCCGGGTCGTCCAGGCCCGCAATCCAGGCCGGATCCCACTCCAGGGACACAAAGCCGTCGTAGTTGACGCTGCGCAGGGCGTTCATCAGATCCTCCATGGGCAGATCGCCCTCCCCGGTGAGCCGGGGGGAGACACGGCCGTCCTCCCGCACGCCGTCGTGGAGGCGGACATGCTTGACGTAGGCGCCCAGGTTGGTGATGGTCCGCTCCGGCGTCTCGCCGGCGCCCAGGCAGGTGTTGCAGGCGTCCCAACTGGCGGCCAGGTGGTCGCAGGCGAAGTAGTTGAGCACGTCCACCAGCTTCTTGGTGTCCGCCATAGCCCCGCAGGTCTCCAGCAGCAGCACCACGTTGGCCTGCTCGGCGGCGGGAATGAGGGCGGCCAGCCGCTCTGTGACGGCGTCGCTGTCCTCGCAGTAGGTCCAGAGGATCACATAGGGCACCATCAGGTTCCGGGCGGTGCTGATGGAGATCTCCACCTGGCCCGCGGCGTCGGCGTCCATCAGATCGCAGGGGGTGCCCACGCAGGGGATGGCCAGGTTTTCTCTCACCAGCTGGCGGCGGACCGCCAGGGCCAGCTCGGGGTTGGCGGGGCTGTTTCTGGCCTGGAACAGGCCCTTGTCCGCGCCGTCCAGCTCCACGCCCTGGAGACCGGCGTCCACGGCCACGGCGCACAGGCGCTGCCAGTCCTGGTCCGGCCAGCGGCGGATGGAATAGGAGAGTTTCATTGCCTTACGCCTCCTCGTATACGATCTTGTTCAGAGCGCTGATGTAAGCGCGGATGCTGGCGCCGATGACGTCGGTGGAGATGCCGTTGCCGCTGTACAGCTTGCCGCCGGAGCGCAGCTTCACCAGGGCGGAGCCCATGGCCTCCCGGCCTTCGGTGACGGCCTGAATCTGGAAGTCGTCCAGCTCGTAGTGGTGGCCGGTAATCTGCTCGATGGCCAGGAAGGCCGCGTCCACGGGGCCGTCGCCCAGACCGGATCCCTGGACGCGCTTGCCGTCCTTCTCCAGGATGATGTTGGCCATGGCGGAGATGGTGTTGCCGTGGGTAATAACGTAGTTGACAATATGATAGGCCGCGGGCACCTGCATGGCGGCGCTGGCGATGA
>CANRHK010000036.1 GCA_947630395.1 uncultured Oscillospiraceae bacterium | reverse complement strand
GGTTTTCTCTCGCGCGAATCGCGGATACTTTTGGTGGGCCTCCGCGTGTGGAGGCCGTTCTACTGTATACTCGCCCCGATACGCCGCGGATTCAGGGCCGCGGAAAAATTTCCGTTTTGCGCTAACCTCCTGAAAACCATCCAGAAACTGGAAGAAAAACGGCACCCGCAAAGGTGGTTAGCGCAAGAGGATGGCAAAAAAGGAGCGCCGTTTCTGTAAAAACCGCCCAAAAACGCTTGTTTTTTTGAAATCGGTGTGGTAAAATAAAGTTGCGGGTTGTGGAACACCCACAAAAATGCCTTGCACGGGTTGTGCAGTTTTGCTGACGCAACCCGCACCCCTCGCGGGGACGGCAACCCGTATGCAGATCGAGCAGCTAATAAAAGAGTTTTCGCCGACGCAACCCGCACCCCTCGCGGGGACGGCAACGCTCCCATAAGAGAGCTGACTAAGATGGCTATAAAGATGACGCAACCCGCACCCCTCGCGGGGACGGCAACAAGGCTCTAATCATGCCATTTACACCGCCAATAATAGACGCAACCCGCACCCCTCGCGGGGACGGCAACTTAAACCGCTGACCGTTGAACATCGGACGACCATCCAGACGCAACCCGCACCCCTCGCGGGGACGGCAACTTGTTCTATTTTCTTTTGAATAGCATCTACAATTGTTGACACAACCCGCACCCCTCGCGGGGACGGCAACACGTACATCCGCATCTCTAGTTCACCGAACCGGCTATAGGACGCAACCCGCACCTCTCGCGGGGACTATCAAAAATAAGACCGGCGGTCAGAAATCCCTGACCGCCGGCGGCGCTTTTTCATAAATATTTAAATCACGAAAGTCTCCCGGTCCCATCCCACCGGGTTCCGGCCCAGTGTGTCGATGCGCTTTCGGTAATGGTTTCCCAGCAGATAGAACCGGATGCTGTCCGTCTCCGGGCACAGCAGTTCTGCCAACTCCTCGCGCAGGCGGCGGTACTGTTCTGCGTCAATCTCACATTCGTAGACGGAATTTTGAACCGGTACACCCCAATCCGCGCATTTCTTTGCAATCTGCCGTAGCCGCTTCTGACCCACAGCATCTTTTATCGCAATATCATATACCACAACCACCATCATAGCAAACTACCTCCCCTGAACAGGCCGGTAAGACACCGCCTCACCCCGCAGACAGCGGGCCAACTGCTGTGCCTGTAAATGGGGCAGCAATCCCTGGGGCCCCTTTTGAGAAACTGGCGGAAGCCATACTTCTTTCTGCTTCATCCGATTCCACTCGCGCAGAAATATGCTGCGCCCCTCCTTGTTCAGATATATCCCGTCGTTCTCAGACGGTTCGAACATCGCTGCGCTTACCATGTGCAAATTGATCAGCCGCAGTACCAGCCTGTCCGCCAACAGGGGCCGAAGTTCCTCCATCAGATCCAGCGCCAGAGAGGGTTTCCCTGGCCTATCCCCGTGGAGAAAACCCACATAGGGGTCCAAGCCCGCACAGGTCAGCGCTTGGATGCAGTCCGTAGTCAATACCGCATAGGCAAAGGAGAGAAGCGCATTACAGGGGTCTTTTGGCGGCCTGCGGCTTCGCCCGTGAAACCGCAGAGAGTCGTCACCGGTCAACAGCAAGGTGTCGAATACACAGAAATATGCTTTTGCGGCGTTTCCCTCAATTCCACGCAGCTGGTCGTCTGTTCGTCTGTCCGACAGGCTGCCGGCGGCCGATAGTAGTGCTTGTTCCGCCTGTTCCCGCTCAATGCTGGCCGCCTCCGGGTGATTGCGCCGGAACCTGGCCAGCAGCCACGCCTCGTTCTCAATTTTGCCGCGCACCATCTCTGTAGCCAACGAAAGCCTCTCGTCCTCTGCTTCTGAGAGCAGATATTGCCGTTTGCGCAGCAGAACGTTCCCCGCGATGGGTCCTAGCACCCGGTATCGCAGATACCCTGACGGTGCCAGGAAACAGACGCCGATTCCCCGCTGGGCGCAGGCGCTCAGCAACTGCGGAGTTGCTTCGCCGCGGCTAAAGCAGACGATATTCTCCAGCAAATGAAGCGGGATACGATCGGTATGCCCGTCACCGTGTGTGACACACAGTGCCTGACCGCTGAGATGCAGTGCTGCGCCCAATTCTGTGATATACAGCGTATGAAGTAAATGCATCATAAAATCAGTCCCCTTTCCGCTTCATTTTCTCTCCAAATCCTCTTCAGTACAAGACTTATTTTGTAAAATGCCGATATATTTGCGCTAACCTCCCGAAAACCATCCAGAAACTGGAAGAAAAATGGCACCCGCAGAGGGGGGTTAGCGCAAGAGGATGGAAAAAAAGGAGGGCTGTTTCTGTAAAAACCGCCCCAAAACGCTTGTTTTTTTGAAATCGGTGTGGTAAAATAAAGTCGCGGGTTGTGGAACACCCACAAAAATGCCTTACACGGGTTGTGCAGTTTTGCTGACGCAACCCGCACCCCTCGCGGGGACGGCAACGAGATCGCCGATGTCATCGAGGCGTGGCTTGATGAGACGCAACCCGCACCCCTCGCGGGGACGGTAACTTCTAGTAACAGTGTTGCCGTTTCGCCATCTTTTTTGGACGCAACCCGCACCCCTCGCGGGGACGGCAACCCTGAAAATCGGGAATTTGACCATCAGAAATATGGCGGACGCAACCCGCACCCCTTGCGGGGACGGCAACTGGTAAAATTGCTGTTATAATTTCGGGAATATGAAAGGATACAACCCGCACCCCTCGCGGGGACGGCAACCGGTATACCTCTACTGACTGGAGGTAATCAGAGTTGAGACGCAACCCGCACCCCTCGCGGGGACAAAAAGCCAAAGGGGCCCCGGCCAGCGATTCGCTGGCCGGGGCCCCTTTCCCTTATTCTGTTTATTCCACGTCCACCCCGCCCATGCCCAGGGCGGTCTTAATGCCCACGCCGGCATAACCGGCAAAGAGCAGCAGAGCGCCGGTCAGGTCCCGTTGGAACCCGTCCAGGCGGTTCTCCAGGGTCAGATCTCCCACGAAGCCGGGGATGGAGCTGCCCTTCAGGTAGTACATCCGGTTTTGCAGCCGGAACTCCCGGCACCGCAGCCCCGCCGCCAGGGCCTCCAGCCCCTCCCCGTCCTCGTCCTCGATGGGGCAGTCCGGGAAGCAGCCGTTCCACTTCTTGACCAGGCTCTGGAGGATAAGCCGGGCGGTGGGCAGGTTCAGATACTGCCCCCGGCTCTTAAAGGCGGCGGCGGTGCGGAAGCCCAGGCGGAAGAGTTCCCCATGGTGGGCGCCCCGCAGCAGCAGGTCCTCCACGTCCGCCACTGTCTCCGCCGTCCGGGACGCCACCGCCAGGTCCGCCCGGTCCTTCTCCAGGTGGAAGGCCTCCGCCGACGCCAGGACGGGGACCAGAGCGGCCTCGCTCTCCTCCCCCAAAAGGTTCACGGTCCACAGAAGCCCGTCCCCCCCGGGGACCAGGAACTGGCTCACCGGGGTGACGCCGTCCCGGTGGGCGCCGGCGCCGAAGCGCGCGGGGGCCCGCTCCAGCAGGGCGGCGTAGAGGCGGTAGGCCCACTCGCTCCTGGGCCGGCAGGGGGCAGCTGGGGTCAGGGTCAGGCGGTACTGGGTCAGCATAGGGATTGCATCAACTCCCGCTTTTCCGCCTCATAGGATCGCAACTGGTTGCTCCGGGCGGAGGCACCCCCGGGAATCCCGTTGCGCCGCAGCCACTCCAGGGACACATCCGCCGGCAGGGGGACGGGGGTCTCGCCGGTCTTCCCCTGCCGGGCTGGGACCACCTCGCCGTAGGGCTTCAAAGGCGTGAAGGAGATCTGTTCCCCCGTGCGGCACCGGGTGGCCATGTAGCTATCCAGGTAATCCAGAAGCATGGCGCGGAAGATGTCCCGTTCATGGGAAAAGCGCACAGTGGACTTCTTGTAGGTCAGTGTCATATCTTCGGTGTAAAAAACGCGATACCACATCTGCCGCTTCTCGTTTGCCTGGTGCCCTTTGTGGTTCCGGGCGAAGTCCAGAACAAGGGCCGCCAGATCCCCGAACAGCTCGTCTACCAGCAGGCGCTCCTCCGGCGTACTCTCTCCGCCTGGGATGACCTCATCCAACGTAAGCGAGCCCTCTTCACCGATGGGTTCATCCCAGGTCATATCTGCCCTCGGCGCATGACGCTCGGCATAGCGGGAGCGGTCAATCTCGCGCCGCTTCAATAAAAAACTCAGATAGTGGCTGAAGGGGCCCCGTTCCACATCATAACTGCGGTACGCCTCTTCAAAAGCGTCCATAAAAATTGTGGGATCAAGCTCCTTCCTGCCCTTATTTGTGGACTCATTCCCATTTGAGCGCGATTCGTCCTCAAACTTCTTATCGTACAACTCAAAGGACAAAATCCACATTTGCTCCCGGCAGGCTTCCGCAGCGGCATCCTCCCCCTGGGCGGAGAGCTCTTTCCACCGCGTTACTGTTTTATCCAAAAGCAGCTCCTTTTTTTCCCGCCTTGTCATGTCCCCGCCACCTCCTTACAGGGCCAGGATGCGGTCGATGACGGCCTTGGGATTCTCCACACCCTTATCCGCCAGCACACGCACAATCTCATCCAGCTGGATAAGAGCGGTCATGTCGTAGACGGAAGCGGAGGGCCGGTCTTCGGCGCGGTTGATCTGGCCATAGACGATGCAGGAAATGGAGGTATTTTTCTTCACCCGGTAGGCGTACTGTACCGCCATCTGTACGGCGGTGGACAGGGGCTTGGTGCCGAAGGTCATGCAGGCGAACAGCTCGTCGTTGTCGTCCACCAGGTCGATGAGCTTCTGGAAAGTGGCCACATGGACGGCCACCCGGTCATCCGCCTCCACGCTCACCACCTCCACGCCACGGGAGCAGGTGAAGCCCCTGGCCTCGCAGAGGGCCGCCAGCTCCTCACGGAGGGTGCCGCAGTTGCGGCGGCCGTCCTCGTTGTCTGTCATCACCGCGATGAGGCGGAAGTCCTCGCCGGGCTCCACGTAGCCGCTTATGGCGGTCAGAATGGGAAAGCAGGTGTCCTCCGCCATCTCCAGCCGGGTATTGCCCACGGCGCTATAGTGGATGGGATTCAGATTGCCCGGCCTCTGGAGCGGGACTACGGTAAAAAACTTCTTCAACGTAAACTTTCCTTTCTTGAGACTGGACGCAGATGGTCCAGACTCTGCAAAATGGTTTCCTTCAGGTCTGATAAGGTGACATCGCGGGGATACTTGTAGCCGCATTCCGACAGATACCGGATCAGCGGCTCCTGTTCCTCCGTGATGTCGTCGTTGGCGTGGTTTGTGATATTCCGCAGCGCCTTAATGTACAGATAATCCCGTGCGATGACGGCCAGACGGTCCAGGGAACATTTGGCGGTATATCCGGAGCGGGGGAGCAGCTCCTCCAGGTGCTGGAGGGTCAATACATGGTAATTGGGGGTCTCCTGTTCGGAGGCCGGCTCCCGCTCCAGAAGGATATCGATGAGAGACTTGGGGAAGACGCTGAGCTTGTTGAGCATCCCCTGCACCGAATTGGCGGGGAGGAAGTCGATCTGTGCCCGCAGATCCCAGAGGTGCGCTTTGTTTGCCGGCAGGGCCCCGGCCCAGTGCGGATCATAGACACCGCCATTGTCCAGATAGGCCAGGCGCATCACCAGCATCAGATTCCGGACCCCCGTCTCCAGCTCCTCCGGCAGGGAGAGGTTCCCGCTGCCCTTGGCGCAGTCGATGATCTCCTGGGCGTGCTCCTTTACGTATGCTTTCAGCCGGTCCGCCGGATCGGACGCCTGTCTGGGGGGCTGGTATTGCTCGGACAACATGAGGAACCCGCGCAGGAACAGCACGGCGGAGGGATCCTCGTAGCTGCGGGTCAAGGGGCGGCGGACGTTGGACCCGGCCACCAGGATGTCTCCGCGGTCCATGATGAAAGCGGGGATCTGCTCGGTATACAGGGTCAGCGCCTGTTGCAGCATATCGTTTTTGACGCACCACCGGATCAGTCCCGGCGTGGTCAGCTTTTTGCCGAACGTGTTCCGGAAAGCGGACAGGAGGGGGGCCATCAGCGGGTCCTGACAGCCGTTTGCCGCCTCCAGTGCGCTGCCGAACCGCTCCATCATGGGCTTGATCCGTGCCGTGCGGCAGAGCGTGATGCTCTCCGTCAGATCCTCCATGGAGGTGAGCAGCTCATCGATCAGCGGGTCCATGGGCTGTTTGCTGTAATACTCCCGTAGCGTCCGCACGCTGCCCAGACCGGTCAGCTCCTGCATCCCGCCCACCAGGTCAAACAGCCCGATGAGATGAGAAATGTCCTCCACAGTGCGGGTCTTGAAGTTGCTGTAGACCGCCCCTGAGGTGCGGATGCCGCAATAGGACAGGACGCGGCTCAGAAGCAGCAGATGCATATTGGCGTTGCGGAATCCGCCGGTGGTCTCCAGGAATATCTCGTCGCCTTTTTGGGTATGGGCCAGGATGGCGGGGATAGCCGCCTGGCTGAAGTCCTGCTCCTCCTCATAGGGGACAGATACCACTGTAACGGCGGGGGCGGCCTCCCGTACCACAGCCTGGAAATGGTCCCAGGCGCTATCCCGGGCCTGCCGGGTGACCACGCAGATGATCTCCCGAATGGTCACATCGGACCGCAGCAGATAGCGCACCGGGGCGTCGTTGGTCTGTGCGCCGGGCACTGTGGAGCCGTCCGGACAGCGGTAGGTCAGCTCCGCCGCGTTAGGCTTCAGATCGCTGAGGAACAGGATGATCTTTTTGGACATGGCGCCGCACCTCTCTCATAGCTTTGAAAATTTTCGGCGGAGGGCCTCGTAGGGGTCTTCCGGGGCAGCCGGGGCGGTCTCTTGGGGTTGCTTTCGGATCTCATGTACCGTAGGCAGAACCCCCTTGAGGTTTTTGAAGTCTCCAAGGTCCAGATAGCTGGCCTCCTTCGGGGAACGGATGGTCTGATGCATATAGAAGAAGTCCGCGATCGTTCCAATAGTTCGGATGGAGGGACTCCGTTTTGCTTTCTGATCCTTCTTAGTCCCTCTATAGGGAAGCACTTCGCAGGCATAGGCATCGTATGCCCGGATATACCGCTCCACCGCTTCCGCGCCGCTCTCAACCGGGCTATGGCACAGGCTGTCCGCCTGATATAGCGCGGTTATGTCGTAGACGCGCAAGCTGTCGATGGTCAACTTCATCCGGCCGAAGCCATAAGGCTTGCCCATGCCAACGCTTTGCCAGCAGTCCTTCTCCAGCCGCAAAGCCCACAGCAGCAGGCCAAGCTCATCTTCGTGGAGGTTCTTGAAGCGGATGACGCCCTGAAACGCGGTCCCTTTGTCCAGTGGGCGCAGTGTGGAGCCCACCTTCTCCTTCCCGTCCGGCGTTGGAGGAGCTACGGCCTGTTCCTTCATCCAGTAGAGCTTCCAGCCCCGCAGATAGAAATTGTCCTCGTTGTAGTTTTTGCCATCCGTCACATAGCCGGGATACCAGCTGGGCTTGGGCTGGCCCAGAATGGTATGCACGGCGGGCAGTTCCCTTGGCCTGCCCTGGGCGGTGAAATCCCCAAAGGACACCCGGGAGCGGTAGGCGTTCTCCTTCTCCGCAAAGCCTAAAATGGCGTGGGTGTAGTCCAGCGGCATCGCGTCCCCTGTCCTGGGGAGCAGCGGCCGGGGCAGGCCCTCGGACAGCGGGTGACTGTAGCCGATGCGCAGAAACAGGGACATGCCAAAGTAGGTATGGCCGTTGTGACGAATGTAAAAAACCGGTTTTTCTTGTTTGCCCTCCGGCAGGGCCCAGAAGCTTGCGTTTTTTCCCAGAACATTGCGGCGGGTTTCGAAGTCCTCCTGATAGGAGATCCGGTCCAACTCGGAGATAGGCACCGGCAGCGCCGATTCGTCAGCGGCGGGAAAGAGATACCGGGCGTTCTTCTTTTTGGGGTCGCTGTCTCTGCCTATCCCCTTGCCGGTGTACAGAAGACAGCCCTGCTCCAGGCTCGGAACGGGAGCATCACTCTGACGGAGATACTTCACCATGCCGTCCTGGGCGGTGTAAGCCACCGGGATAGACTTAGCCTCTCCCTCCACCAAGCCCGCGTCCACCAGCGCCCGGTTATTTCGGGGCACACGGATATAGCTCCCGCCTTTGACTGGCTGAATATAGTAGCCCTCCTCCCCTTTACGGAGATAACCAGCTTTCACAGCCTCTGGAACCGAGCGGGACTTCCCATCTTTTCCCTTCGCGGCTCTAATGCCCAAAGCCCCCTGATAATACTTTTTCAAATCCTCGCCTGCAGTGCCTGTGGCGGCCGTCATTTCCCGGAAATAAATTTGATAGTCCTCCAAATCCTCCCCGGGCCGGACCAGCCCGAAGCCCAGAATCTGCATATTCTGCCGCACCATGCCCCGGATGGTGGAACCGGGCAGCATAAACTCGCCGTTGGGCCCCCGGAAAAAGTGGGGATTCTCTTTGTTCCCGTCAGACACGAACACCGGCGTCTCCGCTGTCATGGTGACCTGGATCTCCCCCGTCAGCAGTTTCGGGTCAATTCTGTCGTGGCGGGGCAGAGCCTCCAGGGAGTCATACCGGACAAGGACCCGCTCCACCCGCTGGCCCTGGGCGGTGCCGTCGGCACCGGAAGCGCCTTTTGTGTGGAACGGTACAAAGTTATATGGCGCCCGCACGTTGTTGTTGCCGCTCATTGGATCCCCTCCCATCCTGCCAGGCGGGCGGAGGACAGGCGGCACTGGCCGTCCTCATCCGCCTCCACGAAATAGCACACGGTGATCGCTTTTCCGAACTCCGGGTTCTCAACGGCGTAGGTACGCCGGATGACCACATCCTCGGGTCCCTCTGTCAGGCGCGCCGCCCGGAGTCGCCCGTTGGAGCGGAAGATGCGTATCTCCTCCCTGGAGTCAAAGAAACGAGCTTCCATCAGCTCCTCCGTCTGGATTTTTTCCGGAACCGGCCCCAGCACCACCGCGCTCAGACTGCGCACCAGGGCCCAGGGCAGGACTCTTCCCCGCTCCAGGGCATCCTCTACGGTCAGCACCTCAGACTTCATGTACTGCACCTCCCCATGCTTTCAGCCATTCCTCCACCATTCCGCTGGGGTCCACCAGAGAGCAGGACAGCGCCCCATCGAATTCCAACGCCGCTTCCCGCCCATCAGAGGCGGCGGCCGCGACACGTTCTACATGTAGATAGCCCCGGCCGGCGGCACCGCCGCTGCCAAGGTTATAGAGCCCCAACCCAAGGTCCCGCAGCGCGTACAGCAGCAGCGCACAGGCCACAGGTTCCTCTGGTGCCGTGATGCGCAGCACCACCGGGCCGCTGACCGGCTCCTCCTTAAAAAGTCCGCCCCGGATGACGCCGCCGGTGAACTTGTTGATGCGGATGCGGGTGATCTTCTGCTTTTGGCTGCGGTCCATCTGCGCGTCCTCGAACCAGACGCAGCCGGGCCGGCCGACGTCGCCCTCTGCCGCGCCCCGTCCGAACAGCGCCGGGATCACCGCCGGGTCCAGCCCCACCGCTTGGGAGATGGCCTCTGCCCGGGCCCGGACAGCGCCCTTAACGGAGGAACCAGGAAGGATGGGTCGGCCGCCCTCCGTGAGGTTGGGCGTATAGCTCCCGTCACCATCCTGTTCCGCAACGGCGGCGCGGATCAGGATGCTGTCCGCCCGCCCGGAAACCGTGAAGGTCACATTTCGGCTGCCCACTGTCTCCGGCAATACCAGAGGGGCGCCGTCATCGGCGCCGTCCAGCCAGGCATGCCTGTCCCCGGCGTCCGTCATATTGAACGTCCGCTTCGTGACGGCCAAGGATACCCGGCCGAACCCATTGGACTTCTGGCCCCCCAGACGGATAGCGCCGCTGTGCAGGGCCGCCAGCATTCGCTCCACAGTCTCCAACTCGTCTGCGTCCTCCGGTGTGCCCAGCCAGATCAGCGTAAAGCGCATCTTTGCCCCCGCGCCAATGTGGGCCATATCGAACTTGTTGTGACCTGCCGCTGTGCCCGTGGCTGGATCGATCCGCAGCCGCGGGCGGATATACTGTTCAGAATCGGGGTCAAACAGGCCGTCGGATACCACCAGCCGTCCTGTCCGCATTTGACTGCCGAGCAGAGGCTCCGCTGATGCGGGGGAACGGGCTTCCAGCCACCTCCGGAAGCTCCCCGCAAGAGAAGCCCCTTGGAGGAATGCCTGACCGCGGCTGTCCCGCAGTACGGCCTCCGTGTCGCCCTCCGCGCCGCCAGTGCGGAGGGGCGTCAGGCACGTGGCAGCAACTTTATAAACGACTGCGTATGTAAAGGCAGCTTTCATCTCAATCCGCCTCCTTTTCCCTGCGGCTGTAGTTGAACAGCTGACACAGAAGTCTCAGACGTGCCTCCATGGAATCCTCACATTCCGCATTGATGGTGGCGGAGAGAGGCTGGCCGGTCACCTCTCGGATCAGCCCCGCCACCGTTGGAAACCGGCTGGCCTGTCTGACCCCCTGGTCGTTCTGTTTTTTTCGCAGGAACGACTCCAGTCCCGACAGATTGCCGCCGTTGGCCATTGCCTTTTCACAGAGGGCCTGAATGCTGCCCAGCTGGCTCTCCGAGAGGCCGTCCCGGCGGAGCAGTCCGCTGTTCTCCATGATCCATTGATATCTCGCCCGGCGTGCCTTTGCCTTCGCCGTCTCCGATCCGGCGGCGCCCTCGCCGGGCTTCCGCTTGCCCGCCAGTCCCTCGAAGAGATCCGGACGCAGGAACAGCACCTGCCCGAATCCCTCGGCTGCGCGGACGCCCAGGCCCGTCCGCTGGAGGGTCTGTATGCGCTCCAGTGCCGGTGGCCGATCACAGGTCAGCTTGAAGATACTGCCCCTGTCGTACATAGGAAGGGCGGGCTCCCGGCAGCGCCAGGTCCGGTTGTAGCCGCTATACTCGGTCAGAGAGGTGGCGCAGCGCTCCAGCTTCACCTGCCCCACGCCCAGAGCCTCCGCCAGTTCATCCAGTTCCAAGCCGCAGGGATCCCCCACGCCGTCCAGCATGGTTAGAGGAGAGACGGCCAGAAGATACAGCGTCCGGCCGATCTCTGACTGGGTACGATAGCCATAGGCGGCTGTCCAGCCGGGCTGTTCCGCCACTTCCAGGGCGATGACGGCGCATTTGCCGTAGCCCTCGTAGCGGTCCGCGCCCAGCCATACAGCAGAGGAGAACGCCTCCGCCACCTTGGGGGCCAAATTCGCGTCCTCCAGCATCACATAGCCCTCCAGCACCTGACCGGCGCTAAGATAGCGGGTCTGGAAGGGTTTTGTCTCCTCTCCCTCCGCTGCGCCGCGCTGGATGCGGGTCACACCGCCGGTTTTGGCGCTCCAATAGTGGATCCGGCCATCTTTCAGACCGCAGAAAGTCCCCAATCCGGCCCGCTTCCATCCGGGCTTCAGGTCGGGATCTGTCACTACGGACTGGAAGGCCGTTTCCGCCTTGTCCTCATAGAATCCCTTGATACTGGGCAGGACCTCCAGCTCACCCGGCTTGGGCATGGCATCCAAGAAGCGGGTGCGCTCAGAGAGCAGCGCCGCCCTGTTTTCACCGAACCACGCCGGATCACGGGCCGCCAGCGTGCTGATGACCATACCCCGGATGGCGGAACCCGGAATGTACCCGTGGGTTTCGTAGCTGTTGCCGCCACTACGGCTCAGGTCGGTGATGAGTACTGGCGTCTCGGTGCGCAGGCGGTAGCGGATACAATGGGCGGCGCCTATGGGGGTGGGAACGGCCTGCCGCGCCGCCTGTTCCCCGCGGACCGCTACCCGGCCGAACCCCCGGCTGCGCTGGGCGCCCACCCATTTGATGCCCGCCAAGGCGCGTTGCAGCAGGGGGACGTCCGCCGCCGCGCAGGTCATCGTCCCCTGAAAGCGCAACCCTTTGAGGACGCAGGCCGCGTTGCGCAGCGTGCCGGTCTTGACCACGCCGTCCTCAAGGGCGGTAAATACGCGGAAGCCGAAGCAGTCCTCTGCCGCCGGCCTGGGGTCCTCCAGCGACAGGGGGGTCAACGTCAGCCGCCGTCCGCCATCCGCGCCCTGCCAGTCGGACATACCCAGGATCTCGTCCAGGTCCGCGCCGCTGCCGCCGGTCCACACCAGCCAGTTCTCCAGGCTCTCCCGCAACAGGCCCTTCACCGCCGTGCCCGGCAGGAAGGGATAACCCGCCTCGTCCCGGACCACGGCCACGTCCTCGCCGCCGGGGATACTGTATCCGGAGCCGAAAATGGCGTCGGACAGCAGCTCCATGGTGACGCGAAGCTCCACCCGCTCGCTCATGCCTCCACCTCCTCAAGAACCGTGAAATGGTCCATCATCTCAATGGCGTCGAAGAACAGGCAGCGCTTCTCTCCCGCCGCATCCACAAAGATGGGCTTGTCCGCCTCGGCCTTTTCCTGGAGCATGCGCCGGTATTCGTTCCACCGGGTGTTGGGGTTTTGATACCGGGCGTCGAAGCCGCGATAGAGCAGATCGCTGATCTGTTTGTCGTGGAGGAAGAACCGGCTCTCCACCTCTCCCTGCTTGAGGGCGGTTCGCAGTTCCTTGACCTTACTCCGGGCGATCCTGTCCTGATTCTCCTGGAGGGAACGGCAGAGGGCCTTGACAAAGGCGTAGTCCCGGACGCCGGCGTCCTTGCTCTCCGGAGGGACCAGCACCGCCACCGGACGCAGTTCCAGGCGCCCACCATCCTCCGTGGCGTAGTCCTCACGCAGTTCTGACAGGCTGTCTTTCATCTGGCCGAACTCAATGTGCCAGTCCATGGCGCACACCCGGCCGGTGGGGTCCAATCCCGCGCCGAACCGCTTGGCGCTGGAGCACAGCTGCTCCGCCAGGTCGTAGGCCTGACGGAAGGGGAACCTCTTGTGGACCAGGGCCACGCCGGCACAGGCGGCATAGGGCTTTCCGTCCTCGTGGTTGGTCCTCTCCGTCAGGCGCTCCAGAAAAATCCGGGCGCACTCCAGGCCAAGGCTGCCCGCTGTGACAAAGCATACGTCGTCCCCCGCCAGGATCACCGGCCGGACCGGCAGCCACGGAGCCAGCTTCGGGCAGCAGCGGCTGACATCAGTAGCCATCTCGGTAAAGGCCGCCTCGAAGTCCTTTTGGATGCCCTCGCTGAACCGGCGCAGGCTGGAACAGCAGCTCGTCCAGTCGCCGCCGTTCCTGTCATAGATCCGGCTGACCCGCGCGCCCATCGCGTTGCCGTCGATGTGCGCCACCGCGATGAAGTTGTCCTCCCCCGCCAAGTCGTCGAACTCCTTGGGAAACTCCCAGCCCGCCGGGGGAAACGGGCCGTTGGTGGGGCCCAACCTCCGGCCCTGCCCGCCGGTCACCACCATAGGGGCAAAATCGTTTCCATCCAGCCGCTCCACCCCGAAGCTCAGCCGGCGAAATCTCGCCTGCCGCACCGATTTTTTCCGCTCCAGCGCGGCGGACAGCTCCTTCAGATTCTCGCCGGGGGTCCTGCCGTTGTCGTAGGGCGTCTGCTTCACAAATAGCTCCAGACCGTCATACTGCCGGAGGACCGCCTCTGTCACCTGCCGGGCGAAGGCCCGGGCCTGTTCCGAGCCGTCGAACTGCAGCACTGTGTGGCCACCACCGGAGTAGACCAGGTTCCGCCTCTCATCGTATAGCTCCCCGGCCGCCTCCCGGAAAAACTGGCTGCTGGTGACATAGGCGATGTCCGCCGACCGGGCCGCGTTCTCCCGCAGCTTTTTGCTGGAAAAGATATAATCCTGTTTCCTGGATACCTCCAGGATCGTCAGCACTTTTTCCAAGCGTATACCTCCCCTTTTGCTGGTTGAGTTCATTATAATTTCTGATTGAACAAAATGCAACCATCTTTGCAATTTTGTCCCTTCCTGTTTATAACTCGGTTTGCCGGCCTCCAAAATTCAGGGTTACCAATGGATTTTTTCTGACTTTTAACTGGAACCGGTGCAAATTCAATGCCCTCCGGCAGAACGCTATCCAGATTACCGGTATGCCTCTTCCGGGTATGGGCGGACACAGTAGTGCTTTCTACCGATGATTCCTCTTTGTGAGCCCACTCTTCGGCCTCGTTAAATAGAAAGCTCATCTGCCCAACAAGCTGCTCCGTGGCCTGCTCGGAGGAAGCCCCCAAAAAAGCTCCGCCCCAAAAGGGGCGGAGCAAAAGAGCTATCGAGCTATAAATAAGCTACACATGCGGGTGATGAAAGAATCAGCTGTTTACTGCGGAGAAGCTGTGGGAGCTCGGTTGCGAGCTCGACGAGGATATGGATAGCTGCATCAGTTCGGATGATATGGCCGAAATCTGAGCGTTCCTGCTGATGAAGGCGGACCCGGAACTCCGGCTGCGGCCCGCGCCTGACAACTTCCAGTCCATCCACTTCTATGGATTCAATGAGCAGGGTCGGCACATCGGGGCTGTCGGTTATGGACTGTATACCTGACAGTACACATCCGGGAGCTCTGCCGTGACGGCCCGGTGGTCATCCCCGACTGGTATGCGAGTTGCCAATGGTTCCACCGCGCCGCGACGCAGGACCACGCCCCGTCCAGTATGCTCTGGGCAGTCTGTTGCTCTCGGATGACCCGGAAATTCGGGATGTGCAGACAGGACTGCACTGGCTGACGCGGGCCGCGCAGAACGGGAACACCTGCGCCGCCTACCGGCTGGGCAAGAAATACCTGCGCGGCGCAGTGGTGGAGAAAGATATCTCAAAGGCGGTAGACTGCCTCATCCAGGCGGCA
>CANRHK010000035.1 GCA_947630395.1 uncultured Oscillospiraceae bacterium | reverse complement strand
AAAATTAGGATTCTCAAGGGTGAAACCCTTGAGCGCGCTTTTGGGTACTTTTCCCGCGGGGGAAAAGTACCCCAGGGGTGCGGAAGCACCCGCAAAAAGAAGAAGGGTCATTGGGGCCGGAGGCCCCCAGCACTGCGCAAAAGCAGCAAAGGAGGAGCTATGATTTTTGATACCATTCCCGTGGGGCAGCTGGAGACCAACTGCTATCTGATCGGCGACGGGGCGGCGGGCGTCTGCGCCGTCATCGACCCCGGCGACGAGCCGGATCAGGTGCTGAAAATGGTCCAAAACTCCGGCCTGGAGCCGGAGATGATTCTCCTCACCCATGGCCACTATGACCACATTGGGGCCGTCCGCCCCCTGCTGGCGGTCTATCCGGATCTCCCGGTCTATATCCATGAAAAGGAACTCTGCCCCGCGGACACCCCCACCCCCCGCTACTTCCTGCCCCACGTGGGCAAGAACCAGCGGACCTACGGCGAGGGCGATGCCCTACCCTTGGGCGGCCTCACCCTTCGGGTGCTCCATACCCCCGGCCACTCCGCCGGGTCCATCGTGCTGCTGGTGGAGGACGTGATGATCAGCGGCGACACCCTCTTTGAGGGCGACTGCGGCCGCTGCGATCTGCCCGGCGGCAATTGGTGGGACATGCTCACCTCCCTGGCCCGGCTGGGCCGGCTGGATGAGAACTACAAGGTCTGCCCCGGCCACGGCCCCCTCACCACCTTGGACCGTGAGCGGGAGTACAACCTGTCCCTGCGGCAGGCGCTGAGACGATGAAGCTGGAGCTGCGGGGGCATGACTACCGGTATGTGGCGGAGCAGAGTATGCTGGCCCTGTTTCCCGGGGAGCGGCCCGTCTACGGCACGGTGGATCCGGCTGCTGACCGCCGCTGGGCCATTATCACGGTAGAGGACCACGGGGACCGCTGCGCCGTCACCACCCAGCTGGGCTGGGACGGAAAGGCCGCACCCTTCACCCAGGAAATTTCCCTCTCCGGGGACGATTACGCCCGGGAGGGCCAGCGCCGACGGGCTCTGGGGCTCAGCTTCTTCCGGGCGGCCCAGGCCGTCTGCGGCATCGCCCCGGCCTGGGGCAGCCTCTCCGGCATCCGGCCCGCCAAGGTGGCCGCCGAACTGTTGGAGAAGGGCATGTCCCCGGCTGAGGCCGGCCGGGTCCTGGAGGAGGTCTACTTCGTCACGCCCCAGCGGCGGCGGCTGTGCCTGGACGCGGCCCTGGCGGCGGAGGAGGCCAAGCGGGATCTGCGGCCGGAGGAGATCTCCCTCTACGTGGGCATTCCCTTCTGTCCCACCCGCTGCGCCTATTGCAGCTTTGTCAGCAACAGCGTGGAGAAGTCCTTCCATCTGGTGGAACCCTACCTGGAGGCCCTGAGAGCGGAGATCGACGCCTCGGCGGACATGGTCCGGGAGCTGGGACTGAAGGTCAAATCCTTCTACATGGGCGGCGGCACCCCCACCACTCTGACGGCGGAACAGATGGACCGGCTGCTGGGCCGTCTGAACGACGCCTTTGACTTGAAAAATACGATTGAATACACCGTGGAGGCCGGACGGCCCGACACCATCACGGCGGAGAAGCTGGCGGTGCTGCGCTGCCGGGGCGTGACCCGCCTCAGCGTCAACCCCCAGAGCATGGACGACCGGGTGCTCTCGGCCATTGGCCGGCGGCACACCGGGGACGACATCCGGGGGGCCATGGAGCTGGTGGCGCGGGAGGGCTTCCCCCACGTGAATATGGACCTCATCGCGGGACTGCCCGAGGACACGCCGGAGAGCTTCCGGCGTACCCTGGACGAGGTCATCGCTTTCGGCACGGACAACATCACCGTCCACACCCTGTCCCTCAAAAAAGGCAGCCGCATCACCCTGGAGGGGACCCGCATCCCCACCGTGGACGAGGTGGGGGCAATGCTGGACTACGCGGATGACACCCTCCGCGCCTCCGGTTTCGTCCCCTACTACCTCTACCGGCAGAAGTATATGTCCGGCAGCTTCGAAAACGTGGGCTGGTGCCGCCCCGGCGGGACCGGCTGGTATAACATCTATATCATGGAAGAGCTGCATACCATATTGAGTCTGGGGGCCGGCGGCTCCACCAAACTGGTGGACCCGGCAAGAAACCGCATTGAGCGGGCCTTCAACCTGAAGTACCCCAAGGAGTATATCCAGCGCCCGGAGAAGTGCGAGGCCAACCGCCTGGCCTTCCGGGAGTTTTACCGGCAGATGGGGCGGTAATGCCCCGCCATCAGACGGAACAGAAAGGAGTGTTTTCAGTGGCATATTCCCTCAAGGAGATCAACGAGGCCATCCGATCAGACCCCAGGGGGTTTGTGGAGGAGTGCGACGCGGCCTACAACAAAAAGCTGGAGAACGCGGCGAAAAAGATTGCCGCCAACCTCTCCAACTCCCGCATTGTGCTGCTGTCCGGGCCCTCCGGCAGCGGCAAGACCACCACCGCCAAGAAGATTGAGGCCAAGCTGGAGGAGATGGGCATCGAGTCCCACGCCATCGCCATGGACAACTACTTCCAGACGGTGGACCCGGAGACCGCCCCCCGGAACCGGGAGGGGGAGATCGACTACGAGTCCCCCTTCTGCCTGGACATGGATCTGCTCAACAAGCACTTTAAGATGCTGGATAGGGGCGAGACTATCCACATCCCGAAATTTGAGTTTGCCCGGCAGATGCGATCCGCCATCAAGAGCCATCCCCTGCGGCTGGGCAGCGACGAGATCGCCATCTTCGAGGGCATCCACGCCCTCAACGACATCATCACCGGCAAGAATCCCGCCGCCTCCAAGGTGTATATCTCCGCCCGCTCCAACGTAACGGGGGAGGACGGCAAGATTGTCTTCAAGGGCACCTGGATGCGCCTGGCCCGCCGCACCGTCCGGGACGCCAAGTTCCGCTCCTGGGAGCCGGACGTCACCGTGAAGATGTGGCCCGGCGTCCGCCGGGGGGAGAAGCTGTACATCTCCCCCTTCAAGGACAACGCCACCATCGTCTTCGACAGCTCCCTGCCCTACGAGGTCAGCGCTATCCGTCCCTTCGCCCAGCCCCTCTTCGACCACCTCCACCTGTCCCCGGACATGGAGCGGTACGAGGAGGTGGCCCACCTGGTGGAGGCCTACCCCAAGTTTGAGCCCCTGGACGAGAGGTACATCGCCCCCGATTCCCTGATCCGGGAGTTCATCGGCGGCGGCATCTACGACGACTGAGCGGGAGGACGGGACCATGAAAATCACGATTGAGCGGGACGGTCTGAAAAAGCTGGGCCATAAGGTTGGCACCGCCGCCCTTGACGCTGCGGAGGCGTTGGAGGCCGCCGCCGGGAAGCTGAAGGGCAAGGCGGAGGACGGCATTGAGCGCTCCCGCCTCATGCGGGCTATGGCGGATCTGGAGGAGGAGATGGACCTGCAGCTCCACGCCATTGGGGAGCTGGTCTACGCCACCCACCGGGGTACCCCCTCCGACAGCGACGATATTCAAGAGATTCTGGAGTATATGGACAGCCTCCAGGAGGAGATGGACGCCCACCGCCAGCAGCTGGAGGTCCTTGCCGGCGCTGTGGTCTGCGGCGCCTGCGGCGCGGCCAACGGCAGGGGCAACCTGTACTGTCAAAACTGCGGCCGCCCCCTGCCCAAGACCTGAGGCATGGTTTTGACCTGTCCACCGTATATTTTTTATGAGCGGCAAGACCGCATCCTGATCGGCAAAAGAGGGTAAACCATGTCCAAGGAAAAGAAACAGTCGTTTATGGGCGGGGTCACGATCATGGCCGTGTCCACCGTATTCGTCAAAATCTGCGGCGCGCTCTACAAAATCCCCCTGAACAACATCCTGGGGGAGGAGGGCGTCACCCACTTCATGACCGCCTACAACATCTACACCTTCCTGCTGACCCTGTCCACCGCGGGGCTGCCCCTGGCTCTCAGCAAGCTGGTCAGCGAGGCGGACGCCACCGGCCGCCGCAATCAAATGCGCCGCTGCCTCACCACCGCTCTGCTGGCTTTCTCCCTTATCGGCGGCCTCGGCAGCGCCGCCATGCTGATTTTCACCGATCGGCTGGCGGGACTGCTGCACAACTCCCTGGCCTACTGGCCCATCAAGGCTCTGGGCGTGTCGGTGTTCTGCGTGTCCATCATGTGCGCCTTCCGGGGCTTCTCCCAGGGGCGGCGGAACATGGTGCCCACCGCCGTGTCCCAGTTCATCGAGGCCTTTGTGAAGCTGGTGGTGGGCCTGCCCCTGGCCTGGTATCTGATTCACATCGGCAAGGGGCTCCCCATCGGCGCCGCCGGCGCCATCGTGGGCGTCAGCGCGGGCATTGTGCTGGCCACGGTGTATATGATCGCGGACTACCGCCGTCACCGGGGGCCCATCCTCTGGGGCACGGACAAGGCCCAGAGCTACGGCACCATCGTCCGCCGCCTGCTGGGTCTGGGTATTCCCATCGCCATCGGCCAGTCGGGCATGAGCCTGCTCAGCATGGTGGACCAGTCCATCATCCTGGGGCAGCTCCAAAACGTGCTGGGCCTGGAGGAGACCGCCGCCGCTGGACTGTACGGGCAGTACACCTTCTCCAGCACCCTCTTCAACCTGCCGGCCTCCTTCCTGCCCGCCGTGGCGGTGAGCCTCATTCCCGCCATCTCCGCGGCGGTGACCCGCCGGGACCACCGGGAGGTGAACCGGGTGGTGTCCACCAGCTTCCGGCTCATTGCGGTGCTGGCCATTCCGGCGGGGGTGGGCCTGTCCGTCATGGCCCAGCCCATCCTGCTGCTGCTGTACCCCGCCCGGCAGCAGACCGCCCTGGCGGCCACCTACCATTTGCAGCTGCTGGGCATCGCCTCCATCTTCGTGTGCATCATGCTTCTGACCAACGCCATCATGCAGGCCCACGGCAAGGTCCACCTGCCCCTGGTGACCATGCTTACCGGCGGTCTGGTGAAGGTGGGCATCAACTACCTTCTGGTGGGCAACCCGGACATCAATATCAAGGGCGCCCCCATCGGCACGCTGATCTGCTACGTTCTCATCGCCGCTATCAATCTGGCCATCGTCTACCACCTGCTGGAGGAGAAACCCCGGTATCTGGGGATCTTCTTCAAGCCGGTGCTGGCCTCCGCCGTCATGGGCGCCGCCGCCTGGGCCTCCTGGGGGCTGCTGGGCCGTCTGGTCTCCACGTCCGGCTACGCCATGCGCAGTCTGGCCACCCTGGCCTCGGTAGGTATCGCGGTGGTGGTCTATCTGATCCTGGTCGTCGCCCTGCGGATGGTGAGCCGGGAGGATCTGGCAATGATTCCCAAGGGGGAGAAGCTGGCAAAGCTGCTCCATATCCGCTGATCGCCGGCCTTTGCAAACTTTTTTCTGCATATTGCGGTTTTTCGGGGATAAAAACCTTGCAACCGAGGAAAAAGTATGGTAGATTTAAGTGTGCACTGTCGCGTATCCACGTGGGGCGAGTCCCCGGTATATATCTAAAGAAATACAAAGGAGACCGTAATTATGAATAAGTCCGAACTCATCAATGCTGTCGCTGAGAAGACCGCCCTGTCCAAGAAGGATTCCGAGGCCGCCGTCACCGCCGCGCTGGACGCCATCACCGCCGCTCTGACCGAGGGCGAGGAGGTCCGCCTGGTGGGCTTTGGCACCTTCGGCGTGAAGAAGCGGGAGGCCCGCACCGGCCGCAACCCCCGCACCAAGGAGGCCATTCCCATCCCCGCCACCAAGGCCCCGTCCTTCAAGGCCGGCAAGGCCCTCAAGGACGCTGTGGCAAAGTAAAACAGCAGAGAATGCGCGGGGCGCGGCGGTGGCCGCGTCCCGTTTTTGGGAAAAGGAGCAGATTGTATGCGTCTCGATAAATATCTGAAGGTCTCCCGCCTGATCAAGCGGCGGACGGTAGCCAACGAGGCCTGTGACAGCGAGCGTGTCACAGTCAACGGGAAGGTGGCCCGGGCCTCCTACGAGGTCAAGGTTGGCGACGTCATCGCCATCCGCTTCGGGGCCCGGACGCTGACCGTGGAGGTGCTGGCGGTCCAGGACAATGTGGGCAAGGCGGACGCCGCCGCCATGTACCGGGAGATCGTGGGCGAATAAATCGGACAGACCCCCCATATACATGAGGAGAAAACATGTATATGGGGGGATTTCTGACCATGCCTTACGAGGATATGAGCGCGATGCAGCACCGGCTGGAGCTGGACAGCCGGGAGCGGCTGGTGGTCACCGGCGTGGAGGAGGTGGAGCGCTTTGACGAGGAGGAGATCGTCATGGCCACCACCGCCGGTACCCTGGTGGTGGGCGGCACCGGGCTCCACATCGGCAAGCTGAATCTGGACGGCGGGGAGCTCCACGTGGACGGCTCCATCCACACCCTGCTCTATGAGGACCGCGGGCCCGCCGGCGGCCAGGGCGGCTTTCTGCGGCGGCTGTTCGGATGATCACCATGGGCAACTATGTCCCCGCGCAGCTGGCCACCTTTCTCCGGGCCATTCTGCTGGGGGCATCTTTGGGGCTGGTCTACGATCTGCTGCGGGTGCTGCGGCGGCTGGGGGGCCGGATCTGGGGCGGGATTCTGGACGCGCTGTACTGCGTTGCCGCCGCCTCCTCCCTGTTCTTCTTCACCCTGGCCGGGGACGGGGAGCTGCGGCTGTTCATCCTGGCGGGGGCGGCGGGGGGCGCGGTGCTGTATTTCTGCCTCCTCAGCCCCCTGCTGCTGCCCCTCCTGGGCCTCTGGCTGGAGATTTTTATGGCACCCGTCCGTTTCATCGGGGCAATTTTAAAAAAATGCGGGAAAATTTTCAAAAAACTCTTTTCTTTTTTGAGAGGTTGGTTTACAATAATAGCAGCACGCTGGCGCGGGAGGCCTCTCCTGCCGCCGCCGGAGGGAGATAGTGAGATGGCAAACATCCAGGAGACCAAGAAGTCCCAGCCGAAAAAGCGGCCCCGGCGCCCCAGCAGCAAGCTGACGCTGTTGATTCTGGCGGTGCTCCTGATCGGCATCGCCGTGCAGCTGCGGAGTGTCCGCGCCCAGATTGTGGAGGCCAAGCGCCAGGAGACCGCCTATCAGGAGCAGCTCTCCCAGCTCCAGACGGAGAACGCCCGCCTGGAGGAGGACATCGCCAATGGCGGCGACGAGAGCCTCATTGAGGACATCGCCCGCAATCAGCTGGGCATGGCCAAAGAAGGGGAGAAGATCTTCCGGTTCCAGTAGAGGGCCGGAACGGAATCCCGCACAGCCCAAGGCAGCCGCTCTCCAGCGGCTGCCTTTTTCCGCGGATCCCATGCTTCCAAAATTTCTTTGAAAACTTAAAACTTTTGTAACAACCGGTGCTGGTTTTGTTAACAACCCCCGGGTATTATAAGAATTGCAAGTGACAAGACTTCTTTTTCATCTGATCCTCCAAACCATAGGAAAACCGGGAACCGAGAGGTCCCCGGTTTTTCCTATGGTTTTCCATACCGCCTCCCGGGACTTCCGGCATTTTCTCCGGATTGCCTATTGACTTATATCCCCCCGCAGGGGTTATAATAGAAATATCATCCAGCCTATATTACTGACGAAGGAGAACGACTATGGAAAAAGCAAAAGTGTACTTTACCCCCGAGCTGACGCCGGAGGCTCTGCAGAAGATCTATCACGCGCTGGGCGTGGAGTTGAAGGGCAAGGTGGCGGTGAAGATCTCCACCGGCGAGCCCGGCGGCCACAACTTCCTCCAGCCCGCTCTCATCGCCCCCCTGGTCAATGAGCTGAAGGGCACCATCGTGGAGTGCAATACCGCCTACCCCGGCCGCCGGGATACGGTGGCCGCCCACTGGCAGACCTTTAAGGACCACGGCTTCACCGCCATCGCTCCCTGTGATCTGCTGGACGAGGAGGGCGACATCGCCCTGCCGGTCACTGGCGGCTACCACCTGAAGGAGAACTATGTGGGCGCCCACATCGACAACTATGACTCCATCCTTATGCTCTCCCACTTCAAGGGCCATCCCATGGCGGGCCTGGGCGGCGCGCTGAAGAACATGTCCATCGGCCTGGCCTCCAGCCGGGGCAAGCAGCACATCCACGTCTCCGGCACCGGCGGCACCACTTTCAACGACCTGATGACCGCCCACCACGACAACTTCCTGGAGTCCATGGCCGACGCGGATCAGTCCGTAATGGCCCACGTGGGCAGGGAAAACATCGTCTATATCAACGTGGCCAACCGCCTCAGCGTGGACTGCGACTGCTGCGAGGCCCCCGCCGATCCGGAGATGGCCGATATCGGCATCTTCGCCTCCCTGGATCCGGTGGCGGTGGACCAGGCCTGTGTGGACGCGGTGTACGCCTCCGCCGACGAGGGCAAGAAGGCCATGATTGAGCGGATGGAGAGCCGCAACGGCGTCCACACCCTCGCGTGCGCCGAGAAGCTGGGCCTCGGCACCCGGGCATACGAGATAGTAAACATCTGATTTTGTGCCTTTTTTACCTGAAAATCGGGCCGGACGCAGAGCGTCCGGTCCCTTTTTGCGTCCGTTCCCCTTCTTCGCGGTTTTCCGACCCGGACGATGGACATTTCCATATCGGTGTGGTATAATCCCCTTATCGTCCCAACACCCCATATGCGTTTAGAAAAGGAGTAGCAATGAAGCAATGAAACGAGCAATCACTCTATTCGTGGCCCTGGCCATGGCGCTTGCCCTGGCCTCCCCCGCGTTCCTGGCCAACTCCGACTCCTACGGCAGCGAGGTCTGGCTCCAGGACACCACCCTCCAGACCGGCGTGGTCTACAGTGACAACATCTTCTGGAGCAGCACCTATTCCAATTTCCGCCACGAGCACTACTTTACATATACCCCCAACAGCGGCACCTCTGTCAGGCCCGCTGTGGCTTTCGGCGGGGCGGTCTGTGCCAGGAACACCACCTTGACCGAGGCACGGACCTATGAGGCCCAGGGCTACCGGGTGGTGGGTGCCGTTAACGGCGACTTCTACAACACCAGCAACGGCTGCCCTCTGGGCGTGGTCATCTCCGGCGGCGAGCTGTTCTGCGGCTTTGACGACGCCGTGGGCATCAACCCCGACGGCCTGGCCAACTACTATGCCATCGGTTTTAAGGCGGACGGCACCGCCATCATCGGTGAGCCCAAGCTGGAGATGAGGGCGGCCAATCAATCCGGCGGCAGTATCGCCCTGGCTGGTCTCAACCGCCCCCAGGGCGAGGCCGGGTACGCCAATCTTATCACCTACGACTACCGCGCCGACCACACCACCGGCGCCCTGAAGGAGGGCGTTACCGCCCTGGCCACCATCCAGAGCGGCAGGGCTGCCATCGGTGAGGTCCTCACTGTGCAGGTAGACCAGGTGGTAACGGGCAGCACCCCCCTGACGCTGGAAGAGAACCAGGTGGCCCTGAGCGTCGCCACCGCCAGCGGAAACGCCGAGGCCCTGAGCTTCATAGGAAATCTGACCCATGGCGATCAGGTGACCATATCCTTCAAGAGCAATGATACCAACGACTGGTCCCAGGTCACCGAGGCGGTCGGCTCCCTGTGCATGCTGGTCAAGGACGGAGCGGCTCTGACCAGCTTTCCTCCCGGACCCTCCCCCTCCTCCGCCGCCCCCCGCACCGCCGTGGGGATCAAGGAAAACGGCGAGGTGGTGTTCTACACCGTTGACGGCCGGCAGTCCCACGTCAGCGCCGGCACCATCATGAGGGTGCTGGCCGCGCGGATGGTGGAACTGGGCTGCTTCACGGCTCTGGCGCTGGACGGCGGCGGCTCCACCACCGCCGTGGCGGCCCTGCCCGGGCAGAGCGCCGCGAAGATTCTCAATTCCCCCAGCGACGGCAGCGCCCGGCAGGTCTCCAACAGCATTCTGCTCCTGGCCCCCGACGGCACCCCCAGCAATATCCCCGGCAGCCCGTACCTCTCCACCGAGGTCCCGGCGGTGCTGGCCGGTGAGACCGTGAAGGTGACGGCCGGGCTGGCGGACACCAACTACTTCCCCACGGAGGGCTCTGTGACCCTCTCCGCTACCGCCGGTACAATTGAAAACGGCGTCTTTACCGCGCCGGACTACAGCGGCGCCGTCACCATCACCGCCTCCGCCGGCGGCGGCAGAAACACCCAGGTCACCGTCCAGGTGGTGGACGCGCCCGACGCGGCCTCCATCCAGAGCGGCGGAAAAACGGTATCCTCCCTGTCCCTCCGTTCGGATCAGAAGGTCCAGCTGGGGATCACCGCCTCCTACCGCCACCTGCCGCTGACCGCCGCCTTCAAGGACTTTACCTGGACGGTGGATTCCACGCTGGGGACTATTGATGAAAACGGCGTCCTCACCGCCGCCTCCGTCAACGGTAAGGGCACCGTCACCGCCAAGCGCGGGGACTTCTCTGTCAGCATCCCCCTCACCGTGACCGCCATTACGCCCTTCGTGGATATAAACGGCCACTGGGCCACCGATTATTTGGCCGACATGTACCTCAGCGGCGTCCTGAGCGGTGTGCAGGTGGACAGTGACATGTATGCCTTCCCCGACCGCGGCGTCACCAGGGAGGAGTTCTCCGCCATGCTCTCCCGCTATCTGAAGCTGGACGAGACGTCCTATGCCGATACAAAGGTTCCCTTTGCGGATATGGACAAAGTGAGCGACTGGGCCGCCAACTACGTCCGCACCATGTATGCCAGGGGCATTGTCGGCGGCTCCGCCGACAATGGCAAGCTGTACGCCAATCCCAAGAAGGCCCTGACCAGGGCCGAGGCGGTGACCATGATTGGCCGTATGCTGGGCTCCTCTCAGGAGGGCGCGGATCTGTCCGCCTTCCCTGACGCCGGCACGGTGCCGCCCTATGCCCTGGAGTACTTCCAGGTTCTGGTGAAGCTGGGCGTCATCGCCGGCAGCAACGGGCGTCTGGTGCCCAACCGCACCATGACCCGCGCCGAGATCTGCAAGGTGCTGGCCACCCTGCCGCAATAAGAACCCGCAAAGAGCGGGGGCGCCCTCTGACGCCCCCGCTCTCTTTCCTATTCCACCCCGGTCAGGTCAAAGTCCGGGGTGTATTCCGCCCTGGCGGAGGAGAGGTCCTGACAGTAGCCGCCCGTAATGCCCACGTTCTCCATGTAGGCCAGGGCCGCGCGGTACTCCGCCCCGGTGACCCGGCGCCGCAGCAGGCCCTCCGCCCCCGGCTGGGGGGTATACTGGGCCATCAGGGAGAAGAGCACCTCCCCCGGCCGGAAGGTCTCCGCCACCCAGTCCATCACCGCCTTGGCGTTGTCCAAGGCTCCGGGCAGCAGCAGGTGGCGGATGATGACGCCCCGTTTCAGCAGGCCGTCCTCCATCACCCAGGGGCCGGTCTGGCGGAACATCTCCCGGATGGCGGCGGCCGCCGCCTCGAAGTAGTCCGCCGCGCCGCTGTACCGTGCGGCGAGCCCAGCGCCGGCATACTTCAGATCCGGAAGCCACACCTGGACCCGCCCCTCCATAGCCCGCAGCGTCTCCACCCGTTCATAGCCCCCGGTGTTCCACACCACCGGCACCGGCAGGGGCTCTGCCAGCGCCTCCCGGATGGCCAGGGCGTAGGGCGTTGGGCTCACCAGATTGATGTTGTGGGCCCCCTGGGCGACAAGCTCCTCAAAGATCTCCCGCAGCCGGGCAGCGGTGATGGTCTTTCCCCACCGCTCCCGGCTGATTTTTCCGTTCTGGCAGAACACGCACCCCAGCACGCAGCCGGAGAAGAACACGGCCCCGCTGCCCCGGCTGCCGCTGATGCAGGGCTCCTCCCAGTGGTGGAGGCCCGCCCGGGCCACCACCGGCCCCAACGGCATGCCGCAGAAGCCGCCGCCGGCATCCTCCGTGCGCGCCGCGCCGCACCGGCGGGGGCAGAGATTGCAGATCATATCCGTCCCACCTCCTGTCCGTCTGGGGATAGTATAGCGTAACGGAACCCCGGGCGCAAGAGGCCGGATGTCAACATTAAATTGCAATAAATTAGAATAATCAGCACTATCACCAACCGGCCCATCCCAATTTTGTGCCATTTTACCATAAAATGCGCATGACTTCCCAGCCGGACGGGGCTTCCCGTCCGGCTTTAGAACGTCTGTATTACATTCGGCCGGTCAGGTGGCCGCCAGCTCCTCCCGGAACAGGTCTTCCGCCGACTTCCACCCCAGCAGCTTCCTTGGGTAGTGGTTCACCCAGCGTTCCGCCTCTTCCACCTGCTCCTTTGTCACCTCGTCAAAGTTGGTCCCCTTGGGGAAGAACCGCCGAATCAGCCGGTTCATATTCTCGTTGCTTCCCCGCTCGTATGCGGAATACGGGTGACAGAAGAAGACGATGGTCCGCTTCCCCTTGCGCCGGTGGGCGATTTCGATTCCCTCAAAGTCCTGGAACTCGCACCCGTTGTCCACCGTGATGGACTTAAACAGGGTATAGAACAGCCGCCCGAACCGCCGCTCCAGCCGGTTGATTGCCTTGACCACGCTGGCCGCCGTGTGGTCCTCCAGCAGCGTCAGGATTCCCATACGGGTCCGCCGCTCCGTCAGCACCAGCAGCGTCTTCTTGGACCCCTTGCACCCCATGATGCTGTCCATTTCCCAGTGCCCGAACTGCTCCCGCCGGCCGATTTCCTTCGGCCGCTTCTCGATACTGTTCCCGTGCGGCGCTCTCGCCGCCCTTTCCCTGTCCCGCTTTTTTCGCCGGCGCTTCCCCTTGTCGTGCAGGTGGCCGGCGTTCAGCGTCAGGAACACGTCTCCCCGGTAGATGTAGTTATACAGCGTCGTCTCGCAGATCTCCGTCAGCGGCTCTCCGTTCTTCCGCATTTCTGCCAGGGCCGCGCCGGGGGAGAAGTGCTTCTCCATGATAAGCTCTTCCAGCCGCCGCACCATCCCATGGTCGTGCCCGATTTTCAGGTCCGGCCCCTTTGCGGCCAGAAACTCCCTGTACTTCCTATCCGCCTGTTCCGGGCTGTACCGCTCCACAAACTCATAATCCGGCGTCATCTGCACGCACTTTCCTCTGTCGATTTCATAGTAGATGGAGCGCAGGCACTTCCCCAGCGCCGCCGCGATGTTTGCCTTGGAGAATCCCTCTTTCAACATCCGCTCCAGCGTCAGCCGCTCCTCCCACTGAAAATGTTTTGCCCCTTTGTGATTCATTAGCACACCTCCTTCCCGGCTATAATAAATTGGAATAAACGGGAATGTCAATGGAGCGCTTGTTCTAAAAAAGAATTGCCGTAGGCTTTCAGCCTACGGCAAATTTTTATTTATTCGTCGTCTTCTTCTCCCACCAGCCAGTCTGTCGTCACTCCCAGCGCCTTGGCGATGGCCCGCAACTCGAAGTCCTGCACCATCCGCAGCCCGTTCTCTATCTTGCTGATGCAGTCCCGCTCCAGGATAACGCCGTTGACCTGTATCCGCGCGGCAAGGTCCGCTTGTGTGCATCGCTGCTTGGTCCGCTCCTGCCGTATCCTCTCTCCGGACACGTTCCTCTGTCCGTGGTAACTGAATGACTTCACCCCTCCGCCTCCCATCTTTTTGTGTAGTATTAGCGATTTTTGTTTGACATTACCACATCGTGCGAGCATTATTGTGGCAATATCGCACTTGTGCTAATATCGCACATTTTTAGATGGGAGGGTATGCCATGTCCGGCAAAGTTGTAAAGGTCACCAAATACATCCTGTTCTTTTTCCTCTTCTGCGCCCTGCTCCACGCCTGCGGGGTGATCCGCTTCACGGAACACGTCCACAGCTGGCAGCCTGCCACCTGCACCGCGCCCCGGACCTGTTCGGACTGCGGCGAGACGGATGGGGACCCCCTGGGCCACACCTGGACCGCCGCTACCTGTACCGCCCCCAAGACCTGCTCCGTCTGCGGGAGGACGGAGGGAGGACGTGCGGACCACACTTGGACCGCCGCCACCTGCACAGAGCCGGAACACTGTTCCGTCTGCGGCAAGGACCGGCATTGGTACTCCGTCTCTCTGGGCCACGACTGGCAGCCTGCCACCTGCACCGCGCCGAAGACCTGCGCCCGCTGCGGCGCGACGGAGGGTGGACCGGAACATGATGTGATTGAATATGCCCACTGGGAGACAGTTGTGGAGGCCACCTGCTCCAGCGAGGGCGAGGCTTCCCAGGCGTGCCGGAAGTGCGGCGCTGTGGTGACGAAGGTTCTTCCCGTCTCTGACCATAAAGCCGGGGACTGGGAGATTGTCGAAGAGGCCACCCCCGAATCCGACGGGAGACGGGCGTGTTACTGCGTCTGGTGCGGGAAAGAAATGGGGTCCCTGCCGGTCAAATACACCGGCGGCACCACCTCCACCGGCTCCGGCGGCACCACCGTCTACGACAACGAGGACCAGCAGGACACCACCGCCTCCTACGTGCTGAACACCAGCACCATGAAATTCCATCGCCCGTCCTGCCGGGACGTTCCCCGCATCGCCGCAAGGAACTACGCAACCTCCAGTAAGTCCAGGGACTACCTGATTTCCATAGGATACAGCCCCTGCGGCCACTGTCGCCCATAGCGAAAAACGAAAAAATCCCCCAGGCTGGGCACGCGGCCCGCCTGGGGGATTTCTCATTTCTTCAGATAGTCTTTGCTCACAAAGCCGGTGATGCCGTTCACCGCCACATACAGCCACACGGAGGACCCCGCCTTGCTGTAGTAGCCGTAGTTCCTGACGCTCGTCCCATAGGGCAGCACCCCCAGGCTCTTCTTCCCGGTTCCGGCCCCGGCCCGGATATGCAGCCCGGACTTGGCCGT
>CANRHK010000034.1 GCA_947630395.1 uncultured Oscillospiraceae bacterium | reverse complement strand
GGTCCAGCGGCTGCTGGAGGTGCTCCAGAGCGACGCCTTCCGGGCCCGGCTGGAGGCCCTGGGGGGCTATCAGGTGGAGCATCCGGGGACAGTGCGGCAACGCTTTTAAGGTACAGCGGGCCGGATAGGAGGAAGGGACCATATGAAAGACACCCTGGGGCGGGAGATCACCTATCTTCGCATCTCCCTGACCGACCTGTGCAATCTGCGGTGCGTCTACTGCATGCCGCCGGAGGGCACGAAAAAATTACAGCACCGGGATATCCTCTCCTTTGAGGAGATCGAGGAGATCGCCCGGGCGGCGGTGGCCCTGGGGGTGCGGAAGATCCGCCTCACCGGCGGCGAACCCCTGGTGCGGCGGGGAATGGTGGATCTGTGCCGAAGATTGCGGGCGATTCCGGAACTGAAAGAGCTGGCCCTCACCACCAACGGCCTGCTGCTGCCGGAGATGGCGGCGGACCTGAAGGCCGCCGGGGTGGACCGGGTGAACATCAGCCTGGACACCCTGAACCCGGACAAGTACCGGCGTATCACAAGAGGCGGCATTCTGGAGAAGGCCCTGGCCGGTATCCAGGCGGCGAAAGACGCGGGCCTCGCGCCCATTAAGTTGAACTGCGTCCTCATCGGCGGGTTCAACGACGATGAGATTCCCGCCCTGGCGGGGCTGACAATGGGCGAGCCGGTCGAGGTGCGGTTCATCGAGCTGATGCCCATCGGAGACGCGGAGGCATTTGGCCCGGAGGCGTATCTGCCCTGTGATGCGGTGCTGGAGCGGCTGCCCCAACTGGTCCCCGCCGGGGACAACGGCGGCGTGGCGGAGCGGTACCGCCTGCCGGGGGCGGCGGGCGCGGTGGGCCTCATCCGGCCGTTGAGCCACTGCTTCTGCGACCGCTGTGACCGGCTGCGGCTCACCGCCGACGGCCAGCTGAAGCCCTGCCTCCACTCCCGGGAGGAGATTCCCCTTCGGGGCCTCCACGGGGAGGCCCTGCGGCGGCAGCTGGAGAAGGCCATTCTCCACAAGCCCGCCCAGCACGGGGAGCTCTCTTCCGCCTCCCGCTCCGAGTCCGCCCGGGATATGAATCAGATCGGCGGCTGATGGAGCGGCGGTATGCGGAGATCTGGGCGGTCCCCCTCGCCAGGCTGGAGGCGCACTTTGACGGGGAGGGCGACTGTACCGGGCCGGGGCGCTACTGCTGCGGCGGCTGCGCCGTCCGGCTGGAGGCCCTGCCGGACCGGAAGGTGGGGTGCCTGACCTTTCCCCAGACCCGTGTGGAGATGGCAGGGGAGGGGGAGAAGCTGGAGGCCCTGCGGCGGCGGTTCCTGCTCCGGTTCGCCTCCGCCGGTGGATAGATCACAACACGCGGCTGACAGGTTTTTGTCCTGTCAGCCGCGTCTTGTGTGATATGGAGTGTACTTATTCCGCGCCGTAGGTGCGGGCCATGACGTCCGCCATGACCTCCCGGCGGCAGTCGGCGCAGAGGGCGTCCGGCTCGTGGCCGGACTTTTTCGACGCGTAGGCCAGCTCCTCCCGGGTGCCGATGACCTTGCCGCAGCGCTCACAGTGGACCAGCTGGAAGGTCTTGCCCCAGATGGTCCGGGTGTCCGCTGTCTCGGTGATCTCGATGGCCCCGGTGGGGCAGACGCTGGCGCAGCTGCCGCAGCCCACGCAGACAGAACTGGGCTCGTGGTAGGGAGTGGCGATCTCCTTGGTCACGCCCCGGTTCACCGTGGAGATGGCCCCCACGGAGAGCTCGGCACAGGCCTTCACGCAGAGGCCGCAGAGCACACATTTGCCGCCGTCCACCTTTACAAACCGGTCGATCTCCGGCGCATGATACTTCTCGCACAGCGCTTTGATCTCGGGACTCTCGGGGGCCCGCTTCTCCAGCAGGCGGAGGATCATGCCCCGCTGGCGGCGGACCTTCTCGCTGTCGGTGAATACCTCACACTCGTGCTCCACTGGGTAGACGCAGGACACCACGATCTTGCCCCGGCCCCGCTCCACCACCTCCACGATGCAGAGGCGGCAGCAGCCCTGACCGGCGATGGCGTCGTGGTGGCAGAGGGTGGGAATCTCGATGCCGTTGCGCCGCGCCACCTGGAGCAGGAACTCGCCCTTCTTACAGACGCAGGGGATTCCGTTGATGGTAATGGTCATTGCGCGTCCCTCCCCTCGGTCATGACAGCTCCGAAGCGGCAGGCCTCCCGGCAGCTGCCGCAGCTGATGCACTTGGTATGGTCGATGCTGTGGGGCTTCTTCACCGCCCCGGTGATGGCCCCGGCGGGGCAGGCCCGGGCGCAGGCCGAGCAGCCCTTGCAGGCCGCCGGGTCGATGACGAATTTGGTCAGGTTCTTGCACACGCCGGCGGGACAGCGGTGCTCCTTGATGTGGGCCTCGTACTCGTCCCGGAAGTATTTCAGGGTGGTCAGCACCGGATTGGGGGCCGACTTGCCCAGGGCGCAGAGGGAGCTGTCCTGCATGGTTTCACCCAAGGCCTCCAGCAGGTCCAGGTCCTCCATGGTGCCCCGGCCCTCGCAGATGTCGGTGAGGATGGCCAGCATCTGCTTCAGCCCCTCCCGGCAGGGGGTGCACTTGCCGCAGCTCTCGCCACAGAGGAAGTTGACATAGTACCGGGCCACCTCCACCATGCAGCTGCGGTCGTCCATGACGATCATGCCGCCGGAGCCCATCATGGCCCCGTACTGCTTCAGGGTGTCGAAGTCCACCGGCAGGTCCAGCATACTCTCGGGGATGCAGCCGCCGGAGGGGCCGCCGGTCTGGACGGCCTTGAAGGGCCGGTCGTTCTGGACGCCGCCGCCGATGTCGAAGATCAGGTGCCGGAGGGTGGCACCCATGGGCACCTCCACCAGGCCGGTGCGCTTGACCTTGCCCACCAGGGCGAAGACCTTGGTGCCCTTGCTGCCCTCGGTGCCCACGCTGGCGTAGTGGGCGCCGCCGTGGGCGATGATGTAGGGCACGTTGGCCAGGGTCTCCACGTTGTTCAGCACCGTAGGGTGGTCCCACAGGCCCCGCTGCACGGAGCGGATGTACTTGGCCCTGGGCTCGCCCACCCGGCCCTCGATGGAGGCCATGAGCGCGGTGGACTCGCCGCAGACAAAAGCGCCGCCGCCCCGGACCACGGAGAGGTGGAGCTTCTTGTCCGAGCCCATGATGTGGTCGCCCAGGATGCCCCGCTCCTCGGCGGCCTGGATGGCCGCCTTCACGTTCTGCACCGCCAGGGCGTACTCGTCCCGGATGTAGAGGAAGCCCTCCTCCGCCCCGATGGCCAGGGCACAGATGGCCATGCCCTCCAGCACACTGTGGGGGTCGCCCTCCAGGATGGACCGGTCCATGAACGCGCCGGGGTCTCCCTCGTCGCCGTTGCAGGCCACGTACTTGGGGAACACGTTGTACCCCGCCGCAGTGCGCCACTTCCGTCCGGTGGGGAAGCCCGCGCCGCCCCGGCCCCGGAGGCCGGAGGCGTCCATCTCGTCCAGAATCTGTTCCGGCGTCATGGTGAGGGCCTTCTTCAGAGCCTCATAGCCCCCGGCGGACAGGTAGTCGTCCACGTCGGCGGGGCTGATCTTGCCGATGTTCCGTAAGGCGATCTTCATCTGGGGAGCGTAGAAGGGGTTGTCCCGCTGGCTGCGGACCCGCTGGCCCTTGCCGTCCTTGTAGAGAAGCCGCTCCACCAGCTCGCCCTTCTCTACAGTCTTTTCCAGGATCTCCGGCACGTCGGAGACCTTCACGTGGTAGTAGGCGATGTCGTCGGGGAGGACGGTCACCAGGGGGCCGTTCTCGCAGAAGCCGTTGCAGCCGGTGCGCTTGACGTGGCACTCTACTTGCACGTCCGTCCCGGCGCAGAGACGCTCAAACTCCTCCGCTACCTTGGCGCTGCCGTTGGCCAGGCACCCGGTACCGCAGCAGACACGGATGGTTTTCACTGCGCCGTCACCTCCTCCCGATACTGGTCCAAGACCCCTGGCAGCTTCTCCATGGTCATTTTACCGTAGTAGGTGTCATCCACCACCAGCACCGGCGCCAGGGCACAGGAGCCCAGGCAGTTGACCAGCTCCAGGGAGAACAGCCCGTCATCGGTGGTCTCATCCGCGCCGATGCCCAGGATGCGGCGGACACCGTCGCAGAGGGTGCTGGCCCCCCGGATGTGGCAGGCCGTGCCGTCACAGAGCTTGATGATGTGCTTGCCCTTGGGCTTGAGGCTCAGGGCCTTGTAGAAGGTGGCCATGGAGTAGAGGGAGGACAGGGGACAGCCCAGGTAGTCCGCCAGGGCCTCCATGCCCTCCCGGGGGATGTAGTTGTAGCGGCGCTGCATGTCCTGCATGATAGCCAGACAGTAGCGCTGTTCCTTGGGATACTGCTGTAAGATGGCGGAGATCTCATCCATGGAGATCTGCATACGCATCACTGCCTTTCTTCAATTGTTGGGACTTCGAATACCGGGGCAGCCGCTCTCCGATCAGATGGACCGGCCGTTACCGGGCGGAAAAGCCGAGGGCCGCAGTGTGTGGGGACCCGAGGATAAAGTCCTTTTTGGTTACTTTTTCTTTCAAGAAAAAGTAACTCAGCCACCCGCCACTACCGGGAAGACCAGCACCGTATCGGTCTCCCGCAGCGGCGTGTCCAGACCCTGCAGAAAGTCCACCCGCCGGCCGTTGACCATCACGATGACTTTCTCCCCCAGCCGCTGGCCGTCCGGGGAGAAGAACTCCCCCCGGAATTTGGGCCCCAGCTCATGACAGAGCTGCACGCCCAGCTCCCGCAGGGCGGGGGCCGGGGAGTGGATCATCTCCTTGCATCCGGCGTACGCCGGGTCCCGGTAATAGGCAAAAAATTGGATTGTCATAGGCATTTCGCTCCGATGTCAGAAAGCACCAGGACCGGAAGCGGTCTTCACCGCTTCCGGTCAAAAGAGTGGGGTGGGAAAATTAAGCTAAACTCAGCTCTTTGAGCTTCTCGCCGGTGGGGATGCCCTCCTCGGTCCAGCCACGGGCGGCGTAGTACTCCTTGAGCATGGTGTGAAGCTCGTTGACCTTGCCCTGGGCGGGGCCGCTGGGCAGGTGCTCCCGCAGCAGGCGCGGGGGAAGGGTGTCCTTCTCCACACCGGCGGCGATGTTGAACTGCTTCTCCAGGTTCCAAATGCGCTCGCCCTTGAGCAGGATCTCCGCGTCGCTCTCGTCGCTGCCCACGGCCTCCCGGTACATACCCGCGATCTCGGGCAGGCCGATGCCGAAGGTGGTGAAGAGGCAGATGCCCGTGGCGTCGCAAAGGGCGGTGAGATCCTGGAACAGCTTCAATGTGGCGGGCTTGCCCTCGGTGGTCAGGGGGTCCATGGCCATGGGGATACCCAGCACCTCCGGGGAGATCATGTAGCCCCGGACGTGGCAGCCGCCCCGGTTGGAGGTGGCGTACTCCAGGCCGATGCCCTGGATGGCCCGGCCGTCGTAGGCGGGCATCTCCTGCTTCTTCACGGTCATGGACAGCTCGGGGTGGCCGTACTTCTCGGCCATGCGGTAGGAACCCAGGCCCATGATCTTGCCGAAGCCCTCGCCCTTGCAGGTCATCTCGGTGGCCTTGACCATGGCGGCGGCGTCGCCGAAGCGGAGAGGGAAGCCCACGTCGGCCTCGGTGATGGCGCCCATCTCGTAGAGCTCCATGGCGCAGGCCACGGTGGCGCCCATGGTGATGGGGTCGATGCCGTACTGGTTGCAGAGGAAGTTGGCGTTGCACACCGCGCCCAAATCGCTGACGCCGCAGTCGGCGCCGAAGGACCAGCCGGCCTCGTACTCGGGGCCCTCGCCCTTGGACTTGAAGGCGCCGGACTTGATCTCGGTGAGGCGGCCGCAGCCGATGGAGCAGCCGAAGCAGCCCTTGTTGCGGATCAGGTGCCGGGCGGTGAGGCTCTCGCCGGAGATCTCGTCCGCCTGGGGGAACAGGGAGCCGTCCCTGCCGTTGTTCACCGGCAGGCCGCCCACGCCGTTGACGATGTTCACCAGGATCATGGTGCCGTAGGCGGACAGGCCCGCGCCGGTGACCGGGTGGGCCTTCAGGGTGGCCCTGGCGTTGGCGCACTCCTCGAAGAACTTCTCGGGTCGGGCCACGAAGATGGAGCCGGTGCCCTTGACGGCCACGGCCTTCAGCTTTTTGCTGCCCATGACCGCGCCGATGCCGCCGCGGCCGGCGGCCCGGTGCTTGTCGTTCATGATGCCCGCGAAGAGGCAGCCGGTCTCACCGGCGGCGGAGATACAAGCGACCCGGAAGCTGTCGCCGCACTCGGCGTAGAGGGCCTCGGTGGTGTCGAACACGTCCTTGCCCCACAGGGCGGAGGCGTCCCGGAGCTCCACCTGGCCGTCGTTGATGTACAGGTAGACCGGCTTGTCGGACACGTCCTCGAAGATGATGCCGTCATAGCCGGCGTACTTCAGCTCGGGACCGAAGTGGCCGCCGGAGTTGGAGGCGCTGATGGTGCCGGTGAGAGGGGACTTGGCCACCGCGTTGTACCGGCCGGAGGATGTAGCACAGGTGCCGGTGAGGGGACCGGTCATAAAGATCAGGTTGTTGCCGGGCCCCAGGGGGTCGCACTTGGGGTCGCACTCGTCGCAGTAGTACTTGGTACCCAGGCCCCGGGCGCCCACATACTGGTCGGCGTTTTTCTCGTTGAGGGGCTCCTTGACGATGGAGCCGGTCTTCAGGTTCACCCGCAGAATGGTGCCGATGTATCCGTTTTTCATGCCGTCTCCTCCTCTCCGATCAGGTCCTTATACCGGTCGCCCACGGCCTTGCGGCGCTCGTCGGTGGTGTCGGTGTCCACAAAGACGATGGCCTCGCCGGGGCAGTACTTGGCGCACTTGGGGTCGCCGCCGCAGAGGTCGCACTTGAACACCTTGCCCACGGCGGGGTGGTAGGAGATGTTGCCCAGAGGGCAGGCGTTCATGCACATCTTGCAGCCGATGCACTTGTTGGGGTTCATCACCACCGCGCCGTTCTCATCCCGGCTGATGGCGTGGACAGGGCAGACCTTCATGCAGGAGGGTTCCTCGCACTGGAGGCACATGACGGGGATGGCCACCGCGGCCTTCTCGTACTCGAACACCTTCACATTGGCCATCTTGGGGTTGAACTGACCGTAGTGTCCGAAGGAGCAGACCAGCTCGCAGGTGCGGCAGCCGATGCACTTCTCAGGTTTGATGAGCAGTTGTTTCATAGGACCTCGGGCCTGACGGCCCAAGCGCCACCTCCTTCTAATATAATAACTTTATTATAGAAGTGCAAGGCCCGCCCTGTAAAGCGGGGCGGGCCAAGTTCTTATTGCTTTTTGGAATGGACCGGCTTATAATAGGGAAAAAGCAACGGCTTTTCCGGGCGGATTTCAAAGGAAATTTGTGCACTCTGCGCAAGACTCGCGGGAAAAGTTGTGGGAGCTTCCAAATTCCTTTATGGCAAACAGGAATGATTCGAGGAGGAGGGACCGGCCATGCAGATCGCCCAGCTGCGGTATTTCGCCACCATCGCTCAGCTTGAAAATATGTCCCAGGCGGCGGAGCTGCTGCACATGTCCCAGTCGTCCCTGTCGAAAAATCTGTCCAAACTGGAATCCGAGGTGGGGATGCCCTTATTCACCCGTGGCGGTCGGAAGCTGAAGCTGAACGCCGCCGGGGCCCGGTTGCTGGAGTACAGCACGCTTGCATTGCGGGAGCTGGACTACGCCCTGGATGACATGCGCCTGCTGTCCACCGGAGCCGACGCCCGCATCAAGATCGGCGCCGCCGGGGCGGGGGACCGGCTGGCGGACTGCCTTGCCGCATTCCACCGGGAGCACCCGGAGGCGGAGTTCGATGTCAGCGGCGGTATCGAGGGGCTGGAGCAGCCGGATATCAACGACTTCGACATGCTCATCTACCCCGCCGGAGGGAAGTACAAGAAGTTCAACGGCTTCCCCCTCTATGTGGAGCGGTATCTGCTGGCGGTGTCCAGGACCCACCCCCTGGCCCGGTCCGCCTCCGCCCAGGCCAGAGCCCTGGAGGGGGAGCGGGTGGTGTTCCTCCGGGAGGGGAGGACCTTCGTGGAGTACCCCTTCCAGATTTGCGGGGCCCTGGCCCTCCGCTTCGGCGGTACCTGCTACGCCGACACCCGGGAGATCCACCGGCAGCTGATCGCCTCCGGCGTCTGCGTGGGCTTTGTGCCGGAGAGCGGCGCGGCGTTCTACCGGGGGGACCGGGAGCTGCGGCTCATCCCCCTCCAGGACCACCGGTTCTCCCGGCAGATGATGGTCTGCTTCCGCCGGGAGAAGCACCTGTCCCCCCTGGCCAGGACCTTCCGGGACTTCGCCATGGACTATTTCGGTCTTGCTGCCCCCTCAGAGGGGTAAGAGGTCCCAGTCCATCCGCTGGAGGTCCGCCAGCAGCAGTTTCCCCTCTAGGGCGGAGGTCCGCCCGCACAGTAGCTTCACCGCCTCGGCGGCCTGGATGGCGGCGCAGAAGGCAGGGGTGAAGGGCAAGCTGGTCTTTTCCACAGGGGCCGCAGGGGAGGCGTAGAGCCGGTGCAGCACCCCCGCCCCCGGCGGGACCACCGCTGCCTGGGCGAACCAGCCCTGGATGGCCCCGTGGACGATGGTCACCCCCTGGCGGGCGCAGGCGTCCTCCAGGATGAGCCGGGCCCCAGCGTTGTCCAGGGCGTCCAGGATCAGGTCCTGCCCCCGCACCAGCCCGTCCGCGTTGTCCCCATCCAGGAACGACTCCACGGCCCGGACCGTCACCGCGCTGTTGATAGCTTGTACCCGCTCCTGGGCGGCCCGGGCCTTGGGGACGCCCAGCAGGGCCTCCTGGGACAGGATCTGCCGGTTTAAGTTGGAGGGTTCGAACACGTCGCCGTCCACGGCGGTGATCTCCCCCACGCCCATCCGGGCCAGGTACTCGATGAGATAGCCCCCCAGCCCGCCGCAGCCGGCCACCAGGACCCGCTTTCGGGCCAGGGACTCCTGCTCCGCTTCGGAGACGGAGGGGATGTTGCGGGAATAGCGCTCAAGCATGAGAGTTCCCCCTTTTGCCGCGTCTGCGGCGGCGTTTGATCTGATTTTACTCCCGGCCGCCGGGAATTGCAACCCCAGGGGAGAGGAGGCTTTTTGATGGAATATACCGACGTGGCGGTCATCGGCGCGGGGCTGCTGGGCTGCTTCGCCGCCAGGGCCCTCACCGCGCTGGATATCTGTGTGACGGTGCTGGAGGCCCGGGAGGACGTATGTACCGGCATCTCCCGGGCCAACACCGCCATCATCTACACCGGCTGCGACACCAGGCCGGGGACGCTGAAAACGGAACTGTGCGTCCGAGCCAACCGGGAGTTTGACCGGCTGTGCCGGGAGCTGGATGTGCGGTTCTCCCGGTGCGGTTCGCTGATGGCGGCCTTCGGCACCCGCGCCGAGGCCGTGCTGCGGAAGAAGCTGGGCCAGGGCCGGGAGAATGGTGTGCCCGGCCTGGAGCTGCTGGGACCGGGGGAGGTGCGGGCCATGGAGCCGGGCCTGTCCCGCGATGTGACCCTGGCCCTCTACGCTCCCGGCACCGGCACCGTGGACCCCTGGGAGCTGTGTATCGCGGCCTATGAGAACGCACGTGACAACGGGGCGGATTTCCGGTTTTCCCAGGAGGTGCGGCACATGGTGCGCACGGAGGGCGGGTTCCTCCTGGAAACGGACGGCAGGACTTATACGGCCAGGGTGGTGGTCAACTGCGCGGGCCTCCGGGCCGATGCCGTGCGGGAGCTGACCGAGCGTCCCTCTGTCCGCATTTTCCCCACGGCGGCGGACTATCTGGTATTGGACGACACGGTGTCCGGCTTTGTGAAGCATATCATTTTCCATGAGCCGGAGGAGAAGGGCAAGGGCCTCACCCTGGTGCCCACCGTGGACGGCGCCCTGCTGGCGGGGCCTACCAGGCGTCCGCGGGATACCGCCCCGGACTGGGCCACCACACGGGAGGGCCTGGAGGAGCTTCAGGCCCTCTGCGCCCAGGTGGTGCCAGAGCTCCCACTGGAGGAAACGATCCGCTCCTTCGCCTCCCTGCGGCCTGACCCCTACGCCGTCCGGGAGGAAAACGGCCAGTGGGTGCGGGAGGGCCGGTCCATCTCCAGCTTTACCGTGCTGGAGGAAAACGGGCTCATCAGCCTCATCGGTGTCAAGACCCCCGGCCTCACCTGCGCCGCCGCCCTGGGGGAGTACGTCTCGGATATGGCCGCCCATATCCTGGGCGATCCAGGGAAGAATCCCCGCTTTGATCCCCGCCGCCGGGGGATTGTTCGGGCCCACACTCTCAGCGAGGGGGACCGGGCGGCTCTGGTCCGCCGGTGCCCGGACTACGGGCAGGTGGTCTGCCGCTGCCGGGACGTGACTCTGGGAGAGGTCAAAGAGGCCATCCGCCGGGGGGCCGTCACCCTGGAGGGGGTGAAGCGCCGCACCGGCGCCGGTATGGGCCGGTGCCAGGGCGGCCGGTGCATGGAGACGGTCATGGAGTTGCTAGCGGAGGAACAGGGGATTCCGCCCTGGCAGGTGACCAAGGACGGCGGGGCGGCCCTGGTAAGGGGGGAGCTGTAGCATGGAACGGTTTGACCTGCTGGTCATCGGCGGCGGCGCGGCTGGAATGGCGGCGTCCCTGGCGGCGGAGAAGCGGGGGCAGCGGGTTCTCCTGGCGGAGCGGGAGGCGCGGCTGGGCGGCATTTTGAACCAGTGCCTCCACAGCGGCTTCGGCGGCGGGCTCACCGGCCCCGCCTACGCGCGGCAGATCATGGACAGGGTGGCGGCCTCTGACGTCTATGTCCAAACGGGGACGGATGTGCTCCGTATTTTCCCCGACCGGACCGCCCTGCTTTCATCCCGGACAGGACTGGAGCGGGTGGGGTTCGAAAAATGTATCCTGGCCTCCGGCTGCCGGGAGCGGTCCATCTACTCCCTGCCCGTGGCCGGGAGCCGCCCCGCCGGGGTGTTCACGGCGGGCACGGCCCAGAAGCTGATGAACCTGGGCGGCTATGACATCGGGGATGACGTGGTCATCCTGGGCAGCGGCGACGTGGGGCAGATCATGGCCCGGCAGCTGGCCCAGGCGGGCAAGCGGGTGGCGGCCATCATCGAGCAGCGGGATCGCTTGGGCGGCTTGCCCCGGAACCGCCGGGACTGCGTGGAGGCATACCGCATCCCTGTGCTGCTCCGGTGTACCGTGGATGAAATTCTGGGAACCAGCCGCGTCCGGGGCGTGATGGTGCGCCATCTGTCCACCGGCCGCCGGTGGGAGCTGTCCTGCGGCGCCCTGCTGACCGCCCTGGGGCTCATCCCAGACCGGGCTCTCTGCGAGGAACTTTTGAAGGACGGCGCCCTGCCGGACTGGTTGCGGCTCTGCGGCAATTGCGACTACGTCCACGACATGGTGGACAGCGTGGTGCGCGAGGCGGTACAGACGGCGATCTGAAGACCATCCCCGCAGACGCAGACCCCCGGAGCAATTGCGACGCAATTGCTCCGGGGGTACTTCGGTTCTGCCTTCAATTTGTATCATGCGCTGAAACTGGTGCAATCACCCGCGTTAAGCCTCCTCCGCCATATTCGAAAGGAACTGGACGCAGAACGTCAGGAATGGGAGCTATCCATCTTGATGCCCGAACAGAGGATCGCTGAACTGAACCGGCGTCAGACTGCGGCCGATGCATGGAAAGAAAAACTGCGGCAGAGTAAGGATAGCCTGGCCACTGACAAAGAGCCGTCGTGAGGCGGTTCTACACTAACGAAAGGAGATGCTGTTATGAGGAAAGAACCGTACCCTATGCGCGTCATCAACCTGTGCCGGCACAAGAACGCCGGCTGGGAGGGCGTCATCTACCTGGACGGGAGCGGTGAAGTTATGGTTACAGACGGCGCTGGAATATGGACCTTGATGCCGCAGCGGTTGAGATCCCTGGAGTTCGTAGAGACAGTCGATGTGAGATAGTCTTCCGCCGCGGCCTGTAAATCGCATCCATCGTTGAAATTTGACCAGCTGGACATGTATTTCAGGTTCCGCACAGAATACCCGGTACTGTTCGGAAAGGCCAAGTGGATATCTGCTGCGAGGTTATCAAAGAATTTGTTCCCCTCACGTCTTGTGCTGGTTGATCACACAGCCGATGCTGTGGTACAGCAAAATCAAATCATCTCCGTCATCTGTCCGGGAAGCACTACCGCTGCTTGGTTCAGCAGATGCAGTTCCAGGCGTTTCCACTCGCTAAGATTAGCGTGTTCCAGGTCTGCCGCAGAGATGTATGCCCCGGCAGAACATTGTTCCAATACTTTTCTCATATTTCCTCCTGAATTTGCTTGACATGAGTTTAATTTGGGGGTATCTTATAAGAAACAGATTATCGCAAAGCCACCGTTCCGGCAAAGAAGATGCACATCAACATGATAAGCGCCATCAGTAATCAAGGAAAACTGCATTTTCTGCTCTGCTCGGAATCAATCGACTCGGAGAAAATGATCGCTTTCATGGAGGCACTCATAAACATCGACAACGAGAGGAAGGTCTATCTGATACTGGATAATCTAAGGGCACACCACAGCAAGCTGGTCACGGGTTGGACGCAAGCGCATAAGGAGGGGCTGGCCGAGCGTCTGGCCGGCATGGCCGGGTATGAGGATATCGAAATCACGCTGGTGGGTCCCGATGAAGGTGACTGCGTCCTGCTGTGCCGGCGTCACGCCCGAGAGCCATCGGAAGGCGCTGGACACCATGAGAATGTGCCAGATTGAAATTCAATAGCGATGAAGAGGGGCGGCATATGTCCAACTACGAAACAACCAAGCGCACTGCGGCCAGGGCGTTTCTCCAATATGACCAGGAGGCGATGGCGGGAAAGTTCGGCCTCTCCGGCGACGCGGCGTATCTGTATATAGACTTCCTGGCCCGCGCCTACCGTGTGGGGCGGCGCGACGGCCTGATTGAGAAAAACGAGGGCGGGCAGTTTGCCGAGGCGGGCTTTGAGGAGGCCATGACCATCTACGACATCCTCGGCTACGCCAGGGAGGGCTGTTCCCTCACCGGGGAGTTTGTGAATTTCCAGAACTTCTCCTCTGTTCAGGGTGGATCCATGGCGGGATCCATCGGCGGCGGCATGTTCCAGAGGGCCGTCCAGGGCTTTGACTGCCGGTGCCCGGATCTCCGGCGGGCCTGTGAGCGGCTGGGCGGCGTGCCCTCCGGCAGCGGAGATGTGTCGTACCGTATCCCCATGTTCGATTTTTTCCCGGCCCTGTTCCGGTTCTGGGAGTCGGACGAGGAGTTCCCGGCCTCGGCCAATATTCTCTTTGACAGGAACGCGCCGCAGTATATGCACTACGAAACCATGTGGTACGCGGCCTCCTGCCTTCTCCAGAGACTGGGGGAGGAGATGGAGCCTGCCGGGGGCGGCTGAGAGGCCTGCCGCTGGCGAAAAAGTCCGGACCCCAGAGGGTCCGGACTTTTTCGCATATTTGGAGTTGAGGCTTCCCCTTATCTGTTGTCAGAAGCCCCCATGGAAGTTGGTGATGATGACCTCCTGGCCCACCCGCTTGGAGGCGTCCCGGTTGATGCTCCTCCGGACGGCGATGGCCTCTATCCGATAGCCGCGGTACAGCTGGCGGACCAGAGGCACGTCGTGGTTGCTGAGCACCAGATAGGCCCCAAGTCCGTCAAGCCGGCGGAACAGGGCCGCCAGCCGCTTGTGGTCGTCCAGGGAGAAGCCGCCGGTGGTGTAGTCGGTGAAGTTGGCGGTGGCGCTGACGGGCACGTAGGGGGAGTCGAAGTAGACAAAATCCCCCGCCTGGACGCCGGCGCAGGCGGACTCAAAGTCGTCCTGACGGATATCCACCCGGGCCGAGCGCAGATAGGCACCCACGCCCCGCAGATTCTCCTCGTCCACGGAGGCCCCGCCCCGCCGGTTGTTGTAGGGCACGTTGAAAAGGCCCTCGGCGTTCACCCGGTACAGACCGTTGAAACAGTGCTTATTGAGCCAGATCATCATGGCCGCGCACTGGGCGTCCAGCGCACCGGCGGCGATCTTCTCGTTGTAGGCGGCGCGGATAGAGAGGTAGTAGTCCCTGTCACAGGGGGCCGCGTCGTAGGAGCGGATGGCGGCGATGACCGCCTCCGTGTTGTCCCGGATCTGGATATAGGCGTTGATAAGCTGCTCGTTGGTGTCGCTGACGACGGCCCTGGAGGGCTGGAAATCCAGCAGAAACGCGCCGCCACCCACAAAGGGCTCATAGTAGGTACCGAAGGAGACGGGCATTTTCCGCCGCAGCTGCTCCAGCAGCTGCTTCTTCCCGCCCGCCCACTTGACGAAGGGTGAGAGGGGAGGGGGGCCGTCCGGCCGGGGCACCGCAGCCCAGCTCATATTCCGGCCGGAGTAGTTCCAGTAGCGGATGTCCTGCTCAATAAAGAGCCATTTGATGGTCTTTAGGATGTGGTCTGCCGGGAGGCCGGAGGAGAAGGGGAGGGAGGCCATCTCCCCGTCCTCCACGTTATGGCACTCGTACACCCGGCGCAGCAGGGCGTAGAGTTTGGCGTACAGGGCAGGATTCTCCGCCTTTTTGGCTTGCAGGTCCGCCGTCAGGTCCTCCAGCTTAGGAAAGTTGCGCCTCCGCTGGCCGGGGGCGGCATAGTTGGCGTTCTCCACGCAGACCAGAAAGTCAAAGCCGCCCAGGAGCCGGGCGGGCCGGCGGAGGTACACCCTGTCCCCGGATTGCAGCCGCTCCACGTAGTAGAGACAGCGGTGGGCGTCGCCGCCGGGGCCTATGCCCGGGACCTCTTGGGCGAACTTCTGCACTACCCGCATGCGCACCTCGTTCCTGGTGCCCTCATTGGAAAAGAAGCAGGTCTCTCTCGTCTCCATGGCGTCCCTCCTAAAACCCTGTCTCCGAACATGGCCGCGAGCGCTCCATGGCCTCCGCCGGAGGCGTGCGGGAACTGTGCGATATTCCCATACCCCACAGTGTACCACATTTTGTCGAAAAAGAGGAGAGGTTTTTAAGCAATATGGAAATTTTTCCGGGGAGCGGGGAGGGACCTCGCC
>CANRHK010000033.1 GCA_947630395.1 uncultured Oscillospiraceae bacterium | reverse complement strand
CAGCATTTTGCAGGAAAGACACGTGTTTTCAGCCCTTCCCCGCTTTTACTTTACATTAACCGCAGCCCTGCATTACCATCCGAAAATTCGCCCCTATCTTATGGCGCGGCTGGCCCAGGGCGGTGATACCATTATCTGTGACAGCCAGGGTAGGCAAATTCCGGCGGATGTCTACAGGGAGCACTTCGCCGCTCTCATGGAGCAGATCGGCGCGCCAGAGGCAACCCCCCACTGGTGCCGCCATACCTTTGCTACCCGGCTGCATACCGCGCAGGCGGATCCCCTGGCGGTAAAGTGGCTCATGGGCCACTCCACAAAAGCGGATATCACCGCCCACTATACCCACAGTACCGTAGCTGTACTCCGAGAAGCTGTGGGAAAACTGGCGTAATTTTCTCGCCAAAATGCACAAATTCTCACTTCGTCAGAACCCGCAAATATATAGCGTTAGTAACGGATTAGTAACACGTTAGTAACAAGAAAACCCACAAACCGTTGCAACTGCCGCGGTTTTCCTGATAAAAATCTTAAAATAGTCTTAAACATTTTCCCAGTTGCAACTTAAAAAATCTCTGCTACCATACGAGCATACAACGCTTCACCGACAACGTATGGAGGAGAATGAGATGGAAGTGCTGGATACAATCCTGTTTCTGCTGTCCTTCAGCCTGAAAATTTTTACCGTATACTTTGTGGCCGTGGGCCTCTTTGTCTTCTGCCGCAGAAAGCGCTACCCCCGGGTGGAACCGAAAACCCGCTTCGCCGTGGTGATTGCCGCCCGGAATGAGGAGGCCGTCATCGGCAATCTGGTCCGAAATATCCACCAGCAGGACTACCCCAGGGAGCTCTGCGACGTGTACGTGGTGCCCAACAACTGCACCGACGGCACCGAGGAGGCAGCCGTCGCGGCGGGCGCCGGCATCATCCGCTGCCTGGGACCGGTCCACAACAAGGGCGACGCCCTCCACCAGGCCTTTGCCCAGCTGATGGGCCGGGGCTATGACGCCTTCCTGGTGCTGGACGCGGACAACACCCTCTCCAACGGCTATCTGGCCCGAATGAACGACGCCTTCTGCGCCGGTGCTATGGTCTGCAAGTCCCGCATCATGGCCAGCAACCCCACGGAGAGCGCCGTGGCCGGGTGCTACGGACTCTATAAGGCCTGCTTCGACCTGGTCTGGAACCGGCCCAGGGCTGCCTGCGGCCTCTCCGCCAAGCTGGTGGGCAGCGGCTTCGCCGTCCGCCGGGAGGTGCTGGAGGACCTGGGCGGCTGGAACACCGTCACCATCGCGGAGGACGCGGAGTTCGCCTCCCAGCTGGCCGGGGCGGGCTACCGGGTGACCTGGGTCCACGACGCCGTCAACTACGACGAGGAGCCCACCAGCTTCCGCGTCTCCCTCCGCCAGCGCAAGCGCTGGTGCAGCGGGGTCATGCAGGTGGCCAAGGTGCGCATGGGGGACATGTGGCGGGAGGACTGCCCCAAGCCCATGCTGCGCTGGGATATGAGCATGTTCCTGCTGTCCCCCTTCTGTCGGGCCATCTCGGCGCTGCTGCTGGCCTCCAGCGTGCTGGCCGGGGTGCTGACGGGGGATATGGCGTCAGTGCTGGCTGCTCTGGGCGGTCTGGCCCTGTCCTGGTGCGGCTTCCTGGCGCTGGGGGTGGGGCTGTGCCTCGTGGGGGGCTACGGATTGAAGGGCATGGGGCCCACCATTCTGTTCTACCCCATCTTCATGGCCTCTTGGATGCCCCTGCAGGTGATCTCCCTGTTCAAGGACACCAAGCAGTGGCATGTGGTAGCCCACCATGGCCGGGTCCAGCCGGCGTCACCCAGGGCATAAAAGATATATTGCTACCAGAAGAGGGGGCTGAGGAAACGACAGGCGGCCTGCACCCTGTCGTTCCCGGCCTGATACCACACATATTTTCGCGTATTTTCTTTGCGGCCTGCCGTGGCTTCCACTCGGCAGGCCGCTTTTCGACAGGCTGGCAAACGTGGCACGTTTGCAGCGCAGGCCGCAGCGGCTATGCCGCCAGGAGGGAACCATAGTAGACCATACGATACCGGGGGGCTGGAAGCCCCCCGGCACCCAAGTTGAATTTCAGATTTTTGCCTCAGACGTCTTATACACCCAAACACTGAAAAGGATCATCAACCCCCCGGCGACCGCGCCGATGGCTGCCCACCCCATGGGCGGCACCGTCTCCACCGCCGATTTGACCCACCCGGCCACGGTGGCCAGCGGCCCACCGTAGCCATCCTTCAGATCGCTCATGCCCCGGTTGAAAGCCAACGTACACGCTATGAACGCCAGATAGCAGACCAGCATCGCCTTGTTGAAGCGCATCATCATTGCGGTGATGAACAGCGCCACCACCAGCGCGGCCGGGACCACCAGCACCAGCACCCGCCACCGGTAGAACAGCTCCATGGGGATGTCGTTCTCAAACCCCGGCCACAGGGCCAGGTACAGCCCCTTCTCCAGGGCGTAGAGTACCCGGCCCACCGCCAGGGCCGCCACGATCAGCGAAAGATCGCAGATGACCTCCGACGCCAGGGCGTATTTCCGGGTCTGCCCCATGACCACCGCCAGGTTACAGCGGGTCTTGCCCAGCAGGTTCCCCCGGCACAGGAGGGCCGCCACCGAGCCCACCAGCCCCATGATGCTCCCCATGCAGGCGAAGTCCGGGTCCTCGTTGATAAAGCGGTTGATAATCAGCACCATCACCATGCCCACCAGGAAAAATCCCAGCTGGAACCCCAGCAGATAGACAATATCCTTCCGGTTCACCCGGAGGACCTTTTGAATCGTTTTCATCCGTGGCACCCCCTATATCTTCGCTTCCCGGGTCATCACGACGCGGTACTGGAGCAGGCCGTCCACGGCCAGTAGCACGGCGGTGGCCAGCACCAGGGGCCAGACCGTCCCCGTCAGCAGCCTGCTCGCCACCTGGAGGACCTTCTCCAGACGCGTTCCGCCGCCGACCCCCATATATCCGATCAGGCCGCCGAAGATGCCGGATGGGATCATGATAGCCACGAGGGCCACCCACTTCCAGCGGACAGTGAGGGTCCCCGCGATGCTGCCCAGGGCGGAGGCCAGCAGCATGGTCACCAGAAGAATGGGCAGGTGCCGCAGACCCTCACGGGAGATCTCCCCCGGAATCAGCCCCCAGATGAGCCCGCAGGCCGCCAGCGTGCCCGCGATGGCAAGCAAGCGGTAGTACAGAAAGCCGTACAGGATGTTCCGCCGGGTCTCCCCCATGGCGATGAGCAGGGGGATGTACAGCTGGTGGCTGGAGGTGTTCACGATGTAGAGCGTGAAGCAGCCGCTCATGAGCAGCAGATAGGGCACCCTGGCGGCGAAGACGTCCCAGGCGGGCCGCTCCCGCCCCAGCAGCATCAGCACCCCCAAAAGCGCCGTGACGGCCAGCAGGATCTCGGCGTTCTCCCAGGTGTACCGGGTCCAGAATTTCAGGTTACGCCTCATGCTTCTCCCCCTCCCCGCACAGGGCCACAAATGCCTGCTGGAGGCTCACCGGCTGGACGGTGACGTCATAGGACTCGTCCACCCTCTGGCCGGGGCGCAGGAACACGGTGACGCCCTTGCTGCGGCCCAGGGTCTCGGCGTGGTGGACCTCCAGCCCGGCGGTGGCGGCGTCCACCTCCGTGTCCTTGCCGCTGACGTAGGCCATGGTCTCCAGGAACGCCTGGGTGTTGCCCTCCACCAGCACCCTGCCCTCGTGGAGGATGACGATCTCCTCCAGCAGCGGGGCGGCCTCCTCGATGATGTGGGTGGAGATGACGAAGGTGCGGCCGGTGGCGGTGTACTCGTCCAGCAGCAGCTTGTAGAACTGCTCCCGGGCCACCACGTCCAGCCCCGCCACCGGCTCGTCCAGCAGCGTGTAGGGCGCCTTGGAGCACAGGGCCAGGATGATGGTCACCATGGACAGCATGCCCTTGGACTGCTTGCCGATCTTCTTCTTCACGTCCAGCTGGAACAAATCCACCAGCTTCTTCTCCAGCGCCTTGTCCCAGTGCTCATAGTAGGTGGCGGCGATACGCAGGTACTCCTTCACCTTCATGGCGGAGATGCCGCTCTCGGCGCTGCCGCTGATCTCGCGGGAGAAGCACAGCTTCTCCAGTGCCCGCCGGTTCTCCCAGACCTTCTCCCCGTCCAGGGTCACCGTCCCGGCGGTGGCCGGGTTCTGGGCGGTGAGGATGGAAAGCAGGGTGGTCTTCCCCGCCCCGTTGCGGCCGATGAGGCCGTAGATTTTCCCCGGCTGGAACTCCACAGACACGTTTTGCAGCACGTCCTTCCCGCCGTAGGTCTTGACAATGTGTTCGCATTTCAGGCTCATAGCTCTCTCTCTCCTATCATCTCAATGAGTTCTTCCCGGGTGATGCCCAGGCTCTTGGCCTCCGCCAGCAGCGGGGCGATGTGGTTGGCCGCGAAGGCGGCCTTGCGCTTTTGAAGAATCTTCTCCCTGGCCCCCCGGGCCACGAACATGCCGATGCCCCGGCGCTTGTAGAGAATGCCCTCATCCACCAGCAGGCCCACCCCCTTGGCGGCGGTGGCCGGGTTGATGGTGTAGAGCTTGGCAAGCTCGTTGGTGCTGGGCACCTGCTCCTCCTCCAGCAGAATCCCCCGGAGGATGTCGGTCTCAATCATCTCACTGATTTGCAGATAGATGGACTTCTGTTCCGTCAGCCGCTCGTTCAAATGCTCATCCCTTCTTCCTGTTCCCGGTTCTCTGTGTCTAACGGTTTGTTGGTTAGTTACTTGTGTAATTAACCATACAACAAATGAACCGGTTTGTCAATAGGCAGCGGCAAAAAAGTGAAAAAATATCCCCCCGCGAAAGCGAGGGGATATTGACTGACTTTTCAAGGGCGAGGCCGCCCCCGTCCGGGGGCGGCCTTCTACGGGCAATTTATTTAGCCCTGCTCACGCATACGAGCGAAGCAGTCGCTGCAATACACAGGACGATCACTCTTGGGCTCGAAGGGCACCCTGGCCACGCCGCCGCAGGCAGCGCAGGTAGCCGTGAAGTACTCACGGGGACCGCGGGCCGCGTTCTTGCGGGCGTCACGGCAGGCTTTGCAGCGCTGGGGCTCGTTCTGGAAGCCGCGCTCAGCGTAGAACTCCTGCTCGCCGGCGGAGAACACGAATTCCTTGCCGCACTCCTTGCAAACTAAGGTTTTGTCTTCGTACATTGTTTTACCCTCTCTTTGAAATAGAAAAAATATATTGCGGTCAGCTGTCGCTGGGATCGCCGGGATTGAGGTGCCGTGCCGCCTTGCGCCGGATGCGCTGCACGGCGTTATCCACCGATTTAGGGGATCGGGAAACCGCTTCGGCCATCTCCCGCGTGGTCAGGCCGTCCAGATAGTACCCCAATATCTCAGCCTCGAACGGGGATAACTGCCTGCGGACAGCTTGCAGCATATCCCGGACATACTCACGGCCAATAATCAGGTCTTCTGGGTTGGTCTGGGACAGCGCGCCGTACAGGCAGGTGGGACTTTCAAAGAAGGGGGGTTCAAGAGGAACCGACTGATTGAGGGGACTGTGCTTATCCCGGGCGGCGGCCCGGAGCGCGGAATACAGCCGGTTGCGGATACATCGTTCAGAAAAGGTGCGGAAGCTGGCGGAGCTGCCGTCGTACTCCCGGACAGCGAAGATAAGCCCAATCATGCCCTCCTGGATCAGATCCTCGTTGTCCCCGCCCGCCAGATAGTAGGGCCGGGCCAGCGTGCGCACCAGGCGCTGGTAGCGCTTTACCAGGAACTCCTCCGCGTCCCGGTTCCCCGCCCTGGCCAGCCGGCACAGGGACGCGTCATCCAGGGATTTCAGCGCCGCGGAATGGGCTGTTTCATTCGGCATATGCATTATACCTAGTTTCCCTCGCCTTTGTCAAGTAAAGATTAAAAATATATGAACTATTTTCTTACTTTTTCACGCTTTTGACCACCTCGGCCAGACGGCCGGCACACTCCCGGGCCTGCGTCTGGGTTTTGGCCTCCACCATGACCCGGATCAGGGGCTCGGTGCCGGAGGGCCGGACCAGCACCCGGCCGTCGCCGCCCAGCGCCTCCTCCTCGGCGCGGATGGCGCTCTGGAGCCCGTCGGAGGCCATGATCGCCTCCTTCAGCCCCGCCGTATTGGGCAGGGTGATATTCACCAGCACCTGGGGATAGCTGGGGCAGATGGAGGCCAGCTCGGAGGCCTTTTTGCCGCTGCGCCGCAGAATTTGCAGGAATTGCAGGGCTGTCAGCTGGCCGTCGCCGGTAGTGGCGTAGTCGGTGAAGATGGTGTGGCCGGACTGCTCTCCGCCGATGCGGTAGCCGTACTCCAGCATTTTTTCCAGCACGTTCCTGTCCCCCACCGGGGTACAGATAAGGCGGATGTTGTTCTTGTTGCAGAACTCGTGGAGGCCCAGGTTGCTCATGACCGTGCCCACGATGGTCCGGCCGGTGAGGAGGCCCTGGTCCCGCATGTACTTGCCGCAGACGGCCATAGTCTTGTCGCCGTCCACGATGTTTCCCTTCTCGTCCACCATGAGGCACCGGTCCGCGTCTCCGTCGAAAGCGATGCCAAGGTCATACTCGCCGGCGGTCACCATAGCGGCCAGGTTCTTCATGTGGGTGGATCCGCAGCGGTCGTTGATGTTGACGCCGTTGGGCTTGCGGTGGATGAAGTCCGCCTCAATGGCAAAGTTGGCGAACAGATCCGGGGCCGTGGCGGCGGCCGCGCCGTTGGCGCAGTCGATGAGGACCCGGAGGCCGCCCAGGTCGTCCTGGATGGTGCCCGCCAGGTGCTTGATATACTCGTACTTCAGGGTTTTCATGCCGTGGATGCGCTTGCCGATGCCGCCGCCCTTCTGGATGGGCATGGGAGCGCTTGAGAGAATTTTGGCCTCCACCTTGTCCTCCAGTTCGTCGGAGAGCTTATAGCCCTGGCAGTTGAAGACCTTGATGCCGTTGTGCTCGAAGGGGTTGTGGCTGGCGGAGATGACGATGCCGGCGGCGGCGGCCACCTTGATGGTCAGATAGGCCACGGCGGGGGTGGGGATGGTGCCCAGGGGCATCACGTCGCCGCCCACGGAGGTAATGCCTGAGATCAGCGCTCCCTCCAGCATGTCGGAGGAGATGCGGGTATCCATACCAATCGTGATGAGCGGCATCTTGCCGCTCTCCTCATAGAGGACGGTGGTAACTGCCTGGCCTACCCGGTAGGCCAGCTCCGCCGTCAGATTTTCACCCACGATGCCGCGGATGCCATCGGTGCCAAATAATTTTCCCATGGTTGTTCTCCTTTATTTCCTGGATGGGCAGGGGGTTCCCCTGCTCCGCGTGGGGGCTCCGCCCCCGGGTTGGTTTTGTAGGGGCCCTTTGGCCCCTGCTGGCCCCGGGGTACTTTTCCCCCGCGGGAAAAGTACCCAAAAGCGCGCTCAAGGGTTTCACCCTTGAGAATCCTAATGTTTTGATTTGTTTTGCGCTCGGCCTGCGGTCTGTCCGGTCTAAACCGCGCTGCCGTCCGTGTATGGGGCGAAGCGGCTATTTTAGGACGGCTGTGTAGGAGATTACTATGCGGCGCCCAGTCCGCCGCGCAGCGGCGGACCTTCGCATTGGGTTCGCTGTTCGTTTTTTTCTTTGTCCGACTCTGACAGTCGCTCCGTTCCACTCCGCGAGGGGTAGTTTTGCCGGATACGTACGCCGGCTATCCGAACAGCCGCTTGATCATCCTCTCAGGATTCTCCAGAAACACTTTTGTCAGCTGATAGTGCTCCGTTTCCTTATATGCTATGGGCCGTATCCCCTCCTCATTCAGGAGCAGAATCTGCGCCCCCGGATACGCCATCAGAATCGGCGAGTGGGTCGCCACAATGAACTGCGAACCCATCTCAATCAGTTGGTGCATCTCGCACAGTAACGTCAATTGCCTTGCCGGGGAAAGAGCCGCCTCCGGCTCGTCCAGGAGGTATAAGCCCTCCCCGCCGAACCGGTTCTGCACCAGCGCCAGAAAGCTCTCCCCATGGGACTGGTGGTGGAGGGACTTGCCGCCGTAGCTGTCGAGAATTCCTCTGCACCACGGCTCTCGCTCCATCCGGTCGATATAGGTGGCCGCGTTGTAGAAACTCTCCGCTCGAAGGAAAAACCCGTCCCTGGGATACCCCCGCCGGGAGACGGTGAGATATTGGCACAGCTCCGAGTGGGTGTCCTCGGTGGAGAACTGAAAGTTCCGTGTGCCGCCCTCGGCGTTGAAGCCGCAGGCCACGGCGATGGCCTCCAAAATGGTGGATTTCCCGCTGCCGTTCTCCCCCACCAGGAACGTCACCGGCCCAGTGAATTTCAATCGGTGCTCCCTGTCCCCAACAGCCCGCACAGCGGGCAGATCCGCCAAGTAGGAGTCCCCCGGCAAAGGGGAATTCAAATAGATCCCTTCCAAGAAAACACTCATCATCAAAAAAGACGTACAGCGCACTCAAAGCGAAGGTCCGTCGCGCCGCGACGGACTGGGCGCCGCATAGATATCTCCCGTACAACCATCGTTGGTTAAGCGCTTCGCTTCATATACGGACGGCAAGCGGGTAAGCCGGACAGATCGGCAAGACAGCGCAAAACAAATCAAAACATTCGGGATACATAAGGGGCCAAGGCCCCTTATGCGCGCTTTTGGTGACTTTTCTCGCGCGAGAAAAGTCACCGGGGGCTGGCAGGCACGCCAGTGCCGAAAAAATCTCTCCCCGGGGGCGGAGCCCCCGCTTGTCACAGCGTCAACTGCTCCATGTCACCGCCGCCGGGGACGGCCAGCCCCAAATGCTGGTATGCCTTGACGGTGACGCACCGCCCCCGCGGGGTGCGGGTAAGAAACCCGATCTGCATCAGATAGGGTTCATAGACATCCTCCAGGGTGACTGCCTCCTCGTTGATGGTGGCCGCCAGGGTCTCCAGGCCTACAGGGCCGCCGCCGTAGTAGTCGATAACGGCCCGCAGCATCCGCCGGTCGATGTTGTCCAGCCCCAGGTGGTCCACCTCCAGGGCGGTGAGGGCCTTGTCCGCCAGAGCCTCGGTGATGATACCATCCCCCACCACCTGGGCGAAGTCCCGCACCCGGCGCAGCATCCGGTTGGCGATACGGGGCGTGCCCCGGCTGCGCTTGGCGATCTCCATGGCCCCCTCGGGCTCAATGGGGGCGTCCAGAATCCCGGCCGACCGGGTGACAATCATGGCCAGTTCCTTTGCCGTGTACAGCTCCAGCCGAAGCGTCACGCCGAAGCGGTCCCGGAGAGGCGCGGACAGCTGCCCCGCCCTGGTGGTGGCCCCGATAAGGGTAAACTTCGGCAGATCCAGCCGGATGGAGTTGGCCGATGGACCCTTGCCAATGATAATGTCGATGGCGTAGTCCTCCATGGCGGGATAGAGAATCTCCTCCACCGAGCGGTTCAACCGGTGAATTTCATCCACAAAGAGGATGTCGTTTTCATTTAAATTGGTCAGCAGCGCCGCCAGATCCCCCGGCTTCTCAATGGCGGGGCCGGAGGTAATGCGGATATTGACCCCCATCTCGTTGGCGATAATGCCGGAAAGGGTGGTCTTGCCCAGGCCCGGAGGGCCGTGGAGCAGCACGTGGTCCAGGGGCTCCCCACGCATCTTGGCGGCGGCGATGAAGACCTCCAGATTGCCCTTGGCCTTCTCCTGGCCGATATACTCTCGCAGCGTCTTGGGCCGCAGGGAGTACTCCCCCTCGTCCTCCTTGGTCAGTGAGGTGGTCACCAGGGGCTCCGTGCTCATGAATTCGTCGCCGCCGGAAAAATCAATGCTCAAATCGTCACTTCCTTTTGAAATGGCTGCTGGTGTTGAGGTAGACGATACCGCCCACCGTGGCTACCGCGCATAGGAGACCGCCAGCCCAGATCAGCGGCCTCCTGTCAAAAGCGGCGTCCGGGGTCATCAGTCCTATGCACAGAATGTAAGATCGGCGCTGTGGCCGGTAAGCAGGACAATGTCCAAAATCAGGACCGGCAGCAAAAGCACGACCGTGATCAGGATTCCACCGAACTCTTCTCCGCTCATAGCGTCTCCTCTCCCCTATGCGGTTACTGCTTCACGGTGTTCTTCAGCGCCAGCTTGATGATCTGTTCCAGGGGCAGGTTCTCCACGTCAACGCCCTTCAGCGCCGCGTTGATCTCCTGCTGGGAGTAGCCCAGCACCGCCAGGGCGGCGGCGGCCTCGCTGGCCTTGTTCTGAGGGATGATGTCGATGGCCGGGCCCGCCACGCTCTCGCCGGAGGCGGAGACGGTCTGGCCCTTGGCCAGCTTGTCCTTCAGCTCTAATATCACCCGCTGGGCGATGCGCTTGCCCACGCCCTGGGCCCTGGTGAGGGCCTTGTCGTCGCCGGTGATGATGCTCATAGCCAGGTTGGACGGCGTGCTGGAGGACAGGATAGCCACAGCCACCTTGGCCCCCACACCGGAGACGGAGATGAGCTGCTGGAACAGCTTCAGCTCCTCCTGGGTGGAAAAGCCGTAGAGCTCCATGGCGTCCTCCCGGACGCTGAGATAGGTGAAGAGCTTCGCCTTTTCGCCCTTTTTGATCTGGGACAGGGTGTAGGTGGTGGTGCGGCAGGCATAGCCCACGCCGCCGCAGTCGATCACCGCCAGATAGGGCTCGATGTGGGCCACCTGGCCGGAGAGATAGTAGTACATGTCTTACCTCGTGTCGTATTTTCTGGGGTCGAAGACCCGCTCGGTGTTGAGAAGGCTGGTGGCGCTGCGGCTGTGGCAGATGGCGATGGCCAGGGCGTCCGCCGCGTCGTCGGGCCGGGGAATGTCCTTCATCTTCAATAGCCGCTGGGTCATCAGCATGACCTGCCGCTTGTCCGCGCCGCCGTAGCCGGTCACCGCCTGCTTGACCTGCATGGGGGTGTACTCGTAGACCGGGATGCCCGCCCGCTCGGCCTCCAGCAGCAGCACCCCCCGGCCATGGGCCACGGCGATGCCGGTGGTGATGTTCTTGGTGAAAAACAGCTCCTCAATGCCCATCTCGTCGGGCTTGAACCGGGTCAGCAGCTCCGACATGTCGCTGGAGATCTGATAGAGCCTTGTGGACAGCGGCAGCCCCGCCGGGGTGGTGATGACGCCGTATTGCAGCAGGCGCGCATTGGCCCGCTCGGCCTCAATGAGGCCGAAGCCGATGGTGGCCACGCCGGGGTCGATGCCCAAAATGCGCATGGCGATCTCCTTTGATGCACCGTAGTGGTCATTATTCTAACATTTGTTTCCTAAAAAGGCAATAGGTCACGCGGGTAAATGTCGATGACCACCACTTCCGGCGGGTTGAACACCCGGGGCAGCCGTGGGTTGATGGACAGCCCCCGGCTGACCACCAGCTCGGTGCCGCCCAGGTGGTACTGTCCCCCGGCGTACTTGGGAAAGAAGCCCTGGTGGGGGGCCAGGAGGCCGTTGAGAAGACCGGGAATCCGCACCTGCCCGCCGTGGGCGTGGCCGGAGACCACCAGGTCGAAGCCGCTGACCTCATAGTCCTCCACCCGCTCGGGGCGGTGGGAGAGGAGGACGGAGAAGGTTTCCCCATCCAGAAGCGCCTCGCACCCGGCCAGCTGGTCCGCCCAGCCGGGGGAGACAGTCTGGCCGAAGAAGGTCTCGAAGCTGTTCGGATCGTCCACGCCGCAGACAAGGACTTTCTGCCCGTTCACCTCCACGGTCTCCCCCGTCCCTTCCAGGACGGTGACGCCGTAGGAGCGGAACAGCTCCTTAATGCTCTCCACTTCACCGGACCAGAACTCGTGGTTCCCCGTCACATAGAAGCAGGGGTACTCCCTCCCGATTACCGTCAGGAGGAGCTTTGTGCCCTCTATGGGGGTCTCGTCGTCGGCGATATCGCCGGAGAGGAGAATCAGATCCGGGGCCTGCTCCCGTATTTTGGCGATCAGCTTGCTCTGGCCGCCGCCGTGGACGGTGCTGTGGAGGTCCGTCAGCAGGACAATCCGAATTTTTTCTGTTACCTTCTCTGTCGGCACCTCGTAGGCGCGCACTGTCAGGCCGGTCCACAGGGCCCACACGGACAGCGGCACCAGGGCCAGGGCCATGGGGATTAGAATTTTGAGGCGTTTTTTCATCAGGGGCGTCTCCTTTTCGCAATCTGGAATCAGCCTATGCGCCCTTCTGGCTTTCAAACACCATCCCCGCCACTTTAGCGGACTGGGCCGCGTCCTTCACATAGTAGTCCGCGCCGATCCGGTCGGCGAACTCCTGGGTCACCACTGCGCCGCCCACCATAATTTTACATGCCGCCCCGGCCTCCCGGAGGGCCTTGATGGTCACGGCGATGTTCTGGGCCGTGGTGGTCATGAGGGAGGAGAGCCCCACCAGGGGCGCGCCGGTCTCCAGCGCCGCCGCTACCACCGTCTCCGGGGCAACGTCCTTCCCCAGGTCAATGACGTGATAGCCATAATTTTCCAAAAGCATCCTGACGATGTTCTTCCCGATATCGTGGACGTCGCCCTTGACGGTGGCCAGGATGACGGTGCCCTTGTTCCCCGCCCCGGCGGGCAGATACCGGTCCAGTACCGTAAAGGCCGCCTTCACGGCCTCCGCCGCCGCCATCAGCTGGGGCAGGAACAGGGTTCCCGCCTCGTACTCCTCCCCCACCTGGTCCAGGGCGGGAATCATGTGCCCGCTGATGACCTCCGAGGGCGAAATGCTTTGCAGCAGCGCCTCCGCGGCGGCGGCGGCCTCCCCCTTCTTGCCGCTGCGGATCAGGTCCCGGAGCGTCCGGTCCGGCACGGCGGGGGCTGGGGCGGCGCCGTCAACAACCTGCTGCCGGGCGATGTAGCCCGCGCAGGCCAGGTCCTCCCCCAGCAGCACCTTTGCCGCCGCCAGGGTGTCCCGGACATTCGGGGAGGCCGTGTTCACAATGGCCACGTTCAGTCCCGCCGCCAGACACGCGGACAGGTACGTACAGTTCAGGGCGTCCCGGCCCGGCAGGCCGTGGCTCACGTTGGACACGCCTAAAATGGTCTTATAGCCCGCCGCCCGGACCAGCCGGATGGCCTCCGCCGCCGCCATGACGCCACCCTGGCTGGCCGATGCCGCCAGAGCCAGGCAGTCGATGAAAATATCCGTCTTTGGAACCCCCGCCGCTTCTGCGGCCCGGGCCACCCGGAGGGCCGTCTCCGCCCGGCCCAACCCGTCGGGGCGGATGCCCTCCCCGTCCAGGGCCAGCACCACCAGCCCCGTGCCGTACTTCACCGCCAGGGGCAGGATGTGCCGCAAGCTGTCCGGGTCCCCGTTCACCGAGTTCAGCACGGGGCGGCCCCGGTACACCCGGAGGGCCCGCTCCAGGGCCGCCGGGTCTGAGCAGTCAATGACCAGCGGCAGAGGCGACACGCCCTGGATGGCTGTGACAAGCGCGGGCAGGGCCTCGCCCTGGTCGATGTCCGGCAGACCCGCGTTCACCACCAGGAAGTCCGCGCCCTCCTCCCGCTCCTCCACCGCCACCGCGGCGGCGTAGTCCCAGTCCTTCTCGTACAGCGCCCGCCGCATGGCGGGACGGCCCGTTGGGTTAATCCGCTCCCCCACGGAGGCAATGGAGGTGGCCGTCAGGTCCGCGCTCCCCTGCCAGCCGCAGAGGCGGCAGAGGTTGTCCCGCACCCTCCGGACGGGTCTTCGGCCCTCCAGCAGGGGGCGCAGGGCGGCGATGTGGTCCGGGGTGGTGCCGCAGCAGCCGCCCAGAATGGCGGCACCGGCGTCCAGGAAGCGCCCTCCCCAGCGGGCGAACTCCTCCGGTGTCACGTCGTAGACGGTCTCGCCGTCCACCAGCCGGGGGATACCGGCGTTGGGCTGGATGATCAGGGGCAGGTCCGTCACAGCGGCCATGTCCTCCAGCACCGGCAGCAGGGCCTCCGGCCCCAGGGAGCAGTTGACGCCCACCGCGCCGGCCCCCAGGCTGGAGAGGGTCACGGCGGCGCACCGGGGGTCTGTGCCCAGGAAGGTGCGGCCGTCCTCGCCGAAGGTCATGGTGACGAACACCGGCAGGCGGGTGTGCTCCTTCGCCGCCAGCAGGGCGGCCTTGGCCTCCAGCAGGTCGCTCATGGTCTCAATGAGCACCACATCCGCCCGGGCGGCCTCCCCGGCGGTGACAATCTCCGCAAACATGCCGTAGGCCTCGTCAAAGGACAGCTCCCCGAAGGGGGCCAGCAGCGCCCCCAAAGGGCCCACGTCCAGGGCCACGCTGGCCCCGGTCTCCGCCGCCGCTTTTTTCGCCAGGGCGACGCCCGCCTGTATGTAGGGTACCGGGTCCTCCCCCAGCTTCCGGCGGCTGGCGCCGAAGGTGTTGGCGGTGAGGATGTCCGCCCCGGCCCTGGCGTAGGCGCGGTGGATGCCCTCCACAGTCTCCGGGTGGGTGAGATTCAGCCTCTCGGGGCACTCCCCCGCCCGGAGGCCCGCCCGCTGGAGCATCGTGCCCATGCCGCCGTCGAAGAGATGGAGGCGGTCGTTATCTATCATATGGCTCTCCCCTTTCCTGTTTCTCTCAGTATACCGGGTTTCGGCGGGGTTTGCAAGATCGGGACCCGCGGAGAGCGCCCGATGTGATAGCAGCAAAAGAGAGCCGTCCCTCGGACCGGCTCTCTTTTTGTCCTGTCATTGGCGAAACCGCCTCACGCCCTGGGGTGGGCCCGATGGTACACGTCCTTGAGCTGCTGCTTGATCATATGGGAGTAGATCTGGGTGGAGGAGATATCCGCGTGGCCCAGCATCTCCTGGATGGAGTGCAGGTCCGCGCCGTTCTCCAGCAGGTGGGCGGCAAAGGAGTGGCGCAGGGTGTGGGGGGTGATATCCTTGTTGATCTGGGCCTTCTCCTGGTAGTACTTGATGATCTTCCAGAAGCCCTGGCGGCTCATGCGCTCGCCGCTCATATTCACAAACAGGGCTTTCTCCCTGGGGTCCAGCACCAGCTGGGGCCGGATGTCCTTCACATAGTCGGACAGGGCCCGGACGGCGGTGGCGTAGAGGGGGATCATCCGCTCCTTGCCCCGGCTGGAGCACCGCACAAAGCCGGCGGACAGGTTCAGATCCTCCACATCCATGCCGATGAGCTCGCTGACCCGGATGCCGGTGGCGTAGAGGAGCTCCAGCATGGCGTGGTCCCGGTAGCCCTTGGGGTC